>JAWOAO010000098.1:0-4322 GCA_046498485.1 Marinobacter sp.
AAGGTATTCCACGGTGAAGGCTATGACGACTATGTCAAAGCCGTAAGGCAATCTTTTGATAAGGTAGTGGTGCGCAAACCGGATTCCTCAAGGGCGCGGTCCCGGGAAGTGTACCTGGTGGCCAAGGGCTTCCGGGGCGCTTGAGGCGGTATTGACTGTTCCCCGCCTCAACCATCGATCTTGGCGAGAGAAGCCGCCAGGGTTTCAACGCGCTGATTGGTTTCAGCCACCAGCTTGTCGATCTCGCCTGCCGAAACACTGGATTTTCTGGCAAGGGTGCGTACTTCATCCGCCACCACGGCAAAACCACGGCCTGCTTCGCCCGCGCGAGCCGCCTCGATGGCAGCGTTCAGCGCCAGAAGATTGGTTTGATCCGCTATGGTGTTGATGGTTGAAAGTATACCGCTGATCTGATTGCTGACCTGGAGTACGGATTGCATCGCTTCCTGGGTTTCACTCAGCGCTATATGCCGGTCGGTGATATCGATACCAAAGAGCACGTATTGTCGGATATCGCCATTAAAGTGCTTCAAGGCCGCGACTTGATAGTCCAGCGCCAGAGGGGGCATGCCCGCCAGTTCGACGGCAGCTTTGCCACTGAACTCATGATGGCTGCGCAGAGTATTCAGGTTGTCAGGGGTCAGTGTTGACCAGAGCGCCTTTGCGACCTGCGCTGCTTGGCCCTTACCTTCAAACTTATCCTGAAGCAGCGGATTGGCAGATAAAAAGCTACCATCCGGATTGAACTCGATCGTGATCATGGATTGCTCAATGACCTTCAAGCGTCTGGTGAAGTCGACAGTCTCCTGCTTGCTTTGGGTAATATCTGCCTCAACCGAGATGAAGCGTTCAACTCGACCCCGGTCATCGAAAACCGGCGCGATGGAAAGCGACACCCAGTAGGGTGTGCCG
This sequence comes from Marinobacter sp., assembly GCA_046498485.1. Lineage (GTDB taxonomy): Bacteria > Pseudomonadota > Gammaproteobacteria > Pseudomonadales > Oleiphilaceae > Marinobacter. The sequence goes on from JAWOAO010000098.1 coordinate 913, forward strand.
TTCTTATGGTAGTTGAGGATTTCGATGTAAAAAGGCTCTTGGCGGTCCAGATGGTAGCGAATAGCTTTAACCGTCGCTGGATCTGTGTCCTTGCCTTGCAGCAGGGGGCCGGGCTTTTTCCCGCGAGCCTCTTCGAGGCTGTAACCGGTAAGCTTTTCAAAGCCGGCGTTGGTGTATTCAATCTTGCCGTTGCCATCGGTAATCAGTATGCCACTGTTGGCCTGGTCAGCAACCAGAGACAACATCTTCATTTTTTCGCGCTTCTCTACGTCTTCGGTAACGTCTTTAAAAAACGCGGTATAGGTAATGCGGCCATCAAACTTGATTTTACTGATCGCGGCCTGCCCCCAAAGCCAGGTGCCGTCTTTACGCGGAACGGTAACCTCACGATAACTTCCGACAATTCGATCCTCGCCGGTATCGCGGTTCCGCTTAACAAAGCCGTCGTGTTGCGGCTGTATGCTGGCGGGAACCAGCATCTTCACATTCTTACCCAGCACTTCGGAGCGGTTATAACCCCACATAGCCTCGGCAGCTTTGTTAAAGAAAGTGACGTTGTTGTGCTCATCAATCGATACAACGGCGTCCATTGCCTGCTCAAGAGTCTGGTTCATCATCTCACGGGCATAACGCTGGTCAGTGATATCGCGCGCAACAATAGTGTGCGTTAAAGAACGACTACCCTGAACGTGCGAAATAGCCAGCTCCGCCCAGAAAATCCGACCGTCCGAATGGGTAAGCTGCACTTCACGCGCCAGCGTTCCCTTGGTGCTCGTTGAGTTGAGGTCGGAGGTTTTGAACAGCTTTGATGACGGTTGGCCGAGGATGCTGTCTCGAGTGTATCCCCAGAGATCCTCTGCCGCTGCATTGAAAAGGGTTACCAGGCCACGCTCATTAATTGACACAATCGCTTGAGGCGCCTGCTCCAGAGCTAGACTATGGTGAGATTTCGAAAACAAGCGTGATAGAAAGAGCATGGTTTGTGAACCCTGTATTGAATAGAGCCAGGCTTGGTGTCGCGTGCGTAGAGCATTGCCGTGAAAGCTGACCGATGATAGTGAGTGTCGGCTGAACAAGTTAAAACTTGAGCCTGACAATACGATCGAAGTTCAAACTAATCATCAATGAGGCGTGAGCAGCTTTTGTTGTAAACGCCAACTACGCTAAACAGATACGATAACGGAGTACGCCAGCATCTTCTTCGCGGATCCATTCAATCCGGTGACCGGCCAGCTCACACAGTAACTGTAAATCCCGACGGCCACTGGGATCATCGGCCAGAAACTGGACCTGCGTGCCGCTCGGCAAATGCTGAGTGCGTTTTTTTAAACGCAGAATGGGGAGTGGGCACACCAGACCGACGGCGTCGATCTGGTGTACTTCTTGATTTACCGCTTGATCTGACGCTGATCGGTCAGTCAAGCCGCACGCTCGTTTCACTGCTGTACTGCTCGGCTGAAGACCACCCGAACTGATCCAGAGCCACCGGGGCGAGAGCAGCAATCACCAGGGCTGCGACAAATGCGGAAATCATAACCTTCACGATGATTCTCCTTTGCCTTGTTTGGCCTCGACCTCTTCCACCCACAGGTCGTGGTGTTGGCGTGCCCATTCCAGGTCAACCTGACCGTTGCCCATGGCATCGAATGCGCCTTCCATACCGACCGAGCCGATATAAATGTGGGCGATGATGGCCAGCATCATCACGAACGCCATAATCGAGTGCCAGAGGTTGGCGTATTGCATCTCTTCGTGTGGTGCCAGGGCCGTCGGGAAATCGGTTCCCAGAACACTGTTCATCACCTCAAAGGTCGCAGCAAACATCGGCATTTCAAACGGGAACAACAGCGACAGACCCGACAGTGAGACGGAGGCGCCCAGCAACATCACGGTCCAGAAAATAATCTTCTGGCCAGCGTTGAACTTCTTCGATGACGGGTGCGAGTTGTTGAAAATACCGCCACCGGCTTTAAGCCATTGCCAATCCAGCTTGTTGGGAATGTTGTGCACCACCCACATGCAGAATGTCATCACCAGACCCAACATGAAGGACCAGGCAATGTTGTTGTGAATCCACTTGGAGCCTACCGCCAGCGTCGAATAGGCGTCGTGCCCGATCACCGGGATCAGGAAGCTGCGCCCCATCAGTGTGAGCAGTCCGGTCAGGGCCAATGCGATAAACGAGCCAGCCAACAGCCAGTGGCCGAAGCGTTCGATGGCCTTGAATCGTTCAATCTTGGTGCCGGATGGGCCGCCGTCGATCATAATTCTGCCGCGAACAAAGTAAAACACCAGCAGCAGGAGAATGAAGCCCAGGATTGCGCCACCGCCATAGTTAATGACCGGCCCCTCCCGTAACTTGTACCAGGACATGCCTCCGTCCTGAATCATGACGTTGGTTGCGGGCCCCCGGACCTGCGTGCTGGCGTCATTCTCGTTGTAGCGAACACCGCGCCAGACGTCGGCATCAGAGCGCCCTCCCAGAGTGCCCAGTTCATCACTGATCGCTGCCGCACTGGCTGAATCGCCCAGGTTCTCTGATCGGAAAGACTCGTCAACTTCCAGCTGCTTCTGACGAGCCATGATGTCTTCCAGGGTTTGAGCGCCCCCGGTAGCCGTTCTGTCGACCGGCGGAGCTTCGTCCGCCAGGGCAGGGTTAACCATCAGCGCCGTCAGTGCAAAGACGACGGCACTGAATATTTTTAGATTCATGAGTGCACTCCAACGGAATCAACAAAAAGAATTCGTGGCCTCAATGAATTCCGGGGCCCGAGGGCCCCGGAACAATCAGGCTGGTTCAAGCACCCTTCTTCTCGTAGGCTGTGCCCCATCCCCAGGCGCCTGAACCAAAACCACGGTTCACCACACGCTGGCGATAGATGTCTGCCACGTCGTTGCCATCACCGGCCAACAGCGCTTTGGTCGAGCACATTTCCGCACAGATCGGCAGCTTGCCTTCAGCAATACGGTTGCGACCGTACTTGTTGAACTCGGCTGTCGAATTGTCTTCTTCAGGACCCTGCCGTCCGTCGGGAAGCAGCACCGGCCATTCGCGCAGATCGCGCTCGCGCAGGTCGAGGGGCGCAAGGTCGCTGCCCAGCAGCTCGTGGTATCGCGCATGTTCGCGGATTTCGCGATCGGTCACTGCATTGCAGACGCAAACGAACATGGCGCAACAATAATACGAATGCGAACGATTGTCAATGCTTGATTGAAGACGATTCTGCCGGCGCACGGCCGCTTCCCGGACCCGACCCTGGGCGATGCGATTTTGGACCAGCTGATTCACAACGCCTATCGGCTCGAACTGCAAGGGGAATCACGTCGCAAAACCGATTCCCCGTTACCCATGCCGACCACTTAAGGTAGAATACCCGTGCTAGCGTCGCTTCGCTCCGACAGGTGGACGA
>JAWOAO010000148.1:0-13620 GCA_046498485.1 Marinobacter sp.
GCAATTTCATGATCGCAGATTTCGATGGCCCACACGCTGGTTCTACAAGCGATGGTAGTATGTTACGTAGATCAAACATCGAGGAGCGGTTGCATGACATAAATCGCCGGTTAGGAGAATCGATCACAATCTACGGTGATGCAGCATATCGACTCACTTCAGTACTGCAACGACCGTTTCGCGGAACCACATGAAACCGGTGTGGCCGCGGAGAAGGAAGGCGATCTGGTCGGCTTTATCTCCGGATACATCCCTCCCCAACAGCCCGAGACCGTGTTTGTCTGGCAAGTGGCAGTCCACGAGAAAGGTCGTGGGCAAGGCCTCGCCAAGCGCATGCTGAAGGCGATCGTCGGCCGGGACGCGTGCAAGCAAGTCACGCACCTGGAAACCACGATTACCGACGACAACGCGGCCTCCTGGGCGTTGTTCCGTTCGTTCGCCCGTGATCTGGGGGCTGAGCTCACCTACCACGAGCATTTCGAGAAAGAGACCCATTTTGGCGGCAAGCACGACCCTGAGTTCCTGCTGCGCATCGGGCCTTTCACGAAGCTTGGCTGACCGTCCTGTTTCACGGTTTATTGATGGTCAACCACAGGCTGTGATTTGGCACAGCAGCAGGCCCCCGAGCACGGCAAGCAGTATCTGAATGTTCTGGCCGACGCCCTCCACCCAGCACATTCATTCCTCAGGATAGCAAAGGCAAAGATATGACTACGGCACAACATACGGTCGAAAAGATCGGCGGCACTTCGATGAGTAATTACGAGGCCGTTCGCGACAATATCATTATCGGTCAGCACAAAAAGAGCGACCTCTATCAGCGAATCTTCGTGGTGTCTGCTTACGCCGGTGTCACCAACGAGCTGCTCGAGCACAAAAAAACCGGTGAGCCAGGTGTGTACGCCCTGTTTGCCGATGCGGAGTCGGACTGGGCCTGGGGCGATGACCTCACCAAGCTGATCAAGTTTCTGACCGACATCAACGGTGAGCTGTTTGTGGATCCCATGCTCAAGCAGCAGGCCGATCAGTTCATCACCGATCGCATCGAAGGGGTTCGGGGCTGTCTGATTGACCTGCAGCGTCTGTGCTCCTATGGCCAGTTCCAGCTGGAAGAACATCTGCTGACCGTGCGCGAGATGCTGGCGGGCATTGGTGAAGCCCACAGCGCCTATAATACGGCGCTCAAGCTGCAGCAGGAAGGCATTAACGCCCGGTTTGTGGATTTGACCGGCTGGCGCGACAGCGAACTCCTGCCGCTCGACGAAAAGCTCAAACAGGCGTTCGACAGCATTGATCTGACCCGCGAACTGCCCATCGTGACCGGCTATGCCCAGTGCAAAGAAGGTTTGATGCGTACCTTCGACCGGGGCTACAGCGAAATGACCTTCAGCCGGGTAGCGGTGATCACTCAGGCGCGCGAAGCGATCATTCACAAGGAGTACCACCTGAGCTCCGCCGATCCCAATATCGTTGGCGCAGAAAAGGTCGTGCCCCTGGGCCGCACCAACTATGACGTCGCCGATCAGCTGGCCAACCTGGGTATGGAGGCCATTCACCCCCGTGCCGGCAAAGGTTTGCGTCAGAACGAAATTCCGCTTCGGGTGATGAACACCTTCGAGCCGGAACACACCGGCACGCTGATCACCAGTGATTACGTCAGTGAGAAGCCGCAAGTGGAAATTGTCGCCGGTGCCAGAGGGGTGTTCGCTATCGAAGTGTTCGACCAGGATATGCAGGGCGAGCCGGGGTCTGATCGCAAGATTCTGGAGGTATTGAGCCGATTCAAAGTGCGGTTCATGGCCAAAGACACCAACGCCAACACCATCACGCATTATGTCGATACCACGCTCAAGCACATCAAGCGTGTGGTGAAGGGGCTGGAGGAAGCCTTCCCTAACGGCGAGATCAGCACCCGTAAGGTGGCCCTGGTGTCTGCGATTGGCAGTGATATGAAGGTGCCGGGCATTCTGGCGCGTTCCGTCAAATCCCTGGCCGACAAAGACATCAGCGTACTGGCCATCCACCAGTGCATGCGTCAGGTGGACATCCAGTTTGTGATTGATGAGGACCACTACGACCAGGCTATTGTGGCCCTGCATGGTGCTCTGATTGAGCCCCACAACCACGAATACGCCATTGTGGCCGCGTCTACGACCTGAAGCATTACCCCCAGTGAAACCGGCCGTTTCACTGGGGGTCATCCCCGCTTTCCTGTTGCCCTCTCTGCAATCCGAGCGTTTGGTTCGGTCGTATCTAAGGTAAACTTTCAACAGGTGCCTTAGCCATGCAAACACAGGATCGGCTGGGTCCGTCTCCGACTCTTCCCAACTCTGGCGAAAGGGATTCCCTGGTAGGGTTGTACTTCAGGGATGCGTCCCGGCATCAACTTCTCAGTGACAGCGACGAACGCCGTTTGGCCCGTCAGCTGATTCGCAGTCTTCGGATAATCAGCGAAGAGCTGGCCCTGCCCGTCGATACACCGCAGACACTTCGTGAAGTGGTCGGCAGCCTTGGTGATGCTTCCGCATTTTCCAGGCGCTGTCGCCGGGCCTACCACCTGGCCATGGCCTGTCGCCATAAACTGATCCAGTGCAATCTCCGGCTGGCGGTGCACATTGCCCGTCGCTACGGCCACCAAGGCATACCGATGACTGACCTGATTCAGGACGCCAACGTTGGCCTGATCAAGGCTGCTGAGCGGTTCGACCCGGGCAAGGGTTTCCGCTTCTCGACCTACGCCTACTGGTGGATCAGTGAAGAAGTCAGGCGGTGTCTGCAGCGGGGTGTGCGTGTGGTGCATACGCCGGAAAACGTCGTTGATGAGATCCGGCAACTGCAAAAGACGTCCATGCGCCTGAATCAGTCCCTGGGCCGGATGCCTTCTCAGTCGGAGCTTGCCACGGCGATGGAAGCCTCACCGTCCAGAATCGGAGAACTGCGGGCGCTGGCGGCCCGAGAAATCTCTACCGACGTGCCGCTGGTTGAGGAGGGTTCGATTACCCTGGGCGACAGCCTCCATGCCGGCGATGCGATGACTCCGGATCATCCCTTTCGGCAACGGGACCGGATCATTACGTTGCGGTCCATGATGGGAGAACTGACGGATCGGGAGCGTGAAATTCTGGCCCGCCGCTATGGTTTGGGTCTGGCAGAGCCGGAGACTCTGCAGACTATTTCCGATCAGTTGGGGATCAGTCGGGAACGTGTCCGGCAGATCGAGAAGTCAGCGCTGAAAAAACTGCAGCAGCGCTACGCTGCAGAATCAAGCGGTGCCTGAGGTTCAGGCACCGTGCATGGTATAAAACCAGACGCCAACGGTAATCTGGCAGGCAAGTACCACCAGCGTCAGCATTAAGCGCAGTTTCAGATACCAGGGTGGCCAGTAGTGGCGCATCCAGCGCGCATCGACGATGTACAGCGCCACGAAGGCAACGGTGTACAGCAGGACTTTGTGGGGTGTCTGGAGCAACAGGCCAACGCCTGCCGCCACGAAGAACAGCTGACTCAACAGCATCGAGATCAGTGGCGACTGGGGATAGGAGCGGTTTTCCAGCTGCAACGCAATCGTCCAGTAGATACCGCCCATAAAGGCCAGTATTCCGGCACTGTAAACATAGAACCAGCCAAGAATGAAGACACTTCGAGAGGGCATCACGAACAGCCCCACCGTTCCGGCGAGGAAGGGAATCAGTCCGGCAATACCCACCAGAATCGCAAGACGAGCGACTACAATCACGACTTTTGCCTCTGAACCTGTATCCGCATGGGTTCTATGTCGGCCGGAGCCATGCCGACCATCTCATGATAGGCGGATGGATGGACAATCTGGGTTTCCCTTACCTCGAAGTCACTGAGCGTGTCCTGCAGTTCCCAGGCACTGCGGAACAGGCGGGTTTGCCCGGCTTCGTCCGATAACAGTTTGAGCCCGCCTGGGCCATGAAGTCGGGCCATATAGTGCTGGCCTTCGAGAGAAATGATCTCAAGCAACTCGATGACAGGTTGCTGGAGATTTTTGAGTTCGTTGAGGGTGATGCGCACAGTAAAGCTCCCGGTTAGATGTTACCTGGAAGTTTACGTGTAACCGCACCGGTAAGATCATTGTGAGAGTTGCAAGCAGGCCTGATAAGCCGGGCAGCTAACCAGATGATCGTTGACCATTCCGGTGGCCTGCATGAAAGCGTAGACGATGGTGGGGCCGACAAAGGTGAATCCGGCCTTCTTCAGGGCCCTGGACATGGCCTCGGATTCCGGGGTTATTACCGGTACCTCAGCCATGGTGCGCCATTGATTCTGTCGGGGCCGGTGCTCCATAAACTGCCACAGGAAGGACGCCAGCGGGGTGCCGTGCTCCTGCAGCGCCAGGTAACCCCGGGCGTTGTGGATCACCGACCGGACCTTGAGCTTGTTCCGGACAATACCCGGGTTCTGCAGAAGCCGGGCCTGGTCCTGCTCAGTAAAGCGGGCAATCTTTTCGGGATCGAAGCCGGCGTAGGCGTCGCGATAGTTTTGCTGCTTGCGCAGGATGGTGATCCAGCTCAGCCCGGCCTGCTGGCCATCCAGGCACAGTTTCTCAAACAGCGCCCGGTCGTCGTATTCCGGGCGGCCCCAGACGGTGTCGTGGTAATGCACGTACAGTGGGTCGGTGCCACACCAGCTGCATCGTTCGGGGTGTTGGTTCATGGCGGTCTGTTCCGGTTAACGCTTGGCCCGGATGGTCCGGTGGAATAAAGGCTCCCAACTGGCGTTGAGATTGCCGGCGTGGATCAGACCATAGTCATCCGGGGGTGGTTCCAGCAGGGTAATGCCAGGCAAGTGGCCCGAGCCGTCTTCCGTGCCCTGATACACCAACGTTACCAGAAAACCTTCGACGTAAAAGCAACTGGCTAACCAGGATTGATCTGGCCGATCGCCGTAGAGCTCGAAATTCTTGCGCACTTCCAGGGTTTGCAGATTGCCGGCAATGCCGCGGCCGGTGGCCTTGAGCCAGGCCTCTTTCAGTGTCCACACCTTGAGAAAGTTGAACGGGTTGTCGGCGCGAAACAGCCACTCCTGTTCAACGGGTGAAAACCAGCGTTTGGCAACCCCGGCCCAGTCCGGTTTGCGCTGGCTGGGTTCGATGTCGATGCCCAGAGGTCGGGCACCGGTAGCCACAGAGGTCAGACCCCGGCTGTGGCTCAGCGACAGACACCAATCTGCCGGCATGGCCGAGGCAACAGGGCGACCGTCGACTGGCTGGCAGTGCTCGGGTGGCTGGCCGCTGGCGCAGGCCAGGCTTTGCCGGATCAGCCAGCGGCTGGTGAGAAAGCCGCTGCGGCGCGGGCCATCCAGCTGGGCCAGGGTCTGGGCCTCATACACGGTCATCCACGACGGCGCCTCCGGCACATCGCGGTTGATCTGATGGCAGAGCCAGATAGCCGGGCGATCAGGGTTGGAGTCGGTGAATAGTCCAGCCATCGGCTTCCCTCACGTATTCGAAACGGTCGTGAAGCCGGCTTGGCCGCCCTTGCCAGAACTCGATCCGTTCCGGCACCACCCGATAGCCACCCCAGAATCCGGGCAGTGGAATTTCGCCGGAGCTGAATTTCTGTTTCATCTCCGCCACTTTCTGTTCCAGCAAACCGCGAGAGGTAATGACTTTGCTCTGTTCGGACACCCAGGCGCCAATCTGGCTGCCCCGGGGCCTGGAGGCAAAGTATTTCAGAGACTCGGCTTTGCTGACTTTCTCGACCTTGCCCTGAATGCGCACCTGCCGGTTCAGACCAATCCAGGGAAACAGCAGGGCGGCCCTGGGATTTTCATCCAGTTCCCGGGCCTTACGGCTGCCGTAGTTGGTGTAGAACACAAAACCACGGTTATCGAAGTATTTCAGCAGTACCGTGCGCAAGTCTGGCATCTGGTCCGCGCCCGCGGTAGCAAGAGACATGGCATTAGGCTCCAGAATGCCGGCGGTGCGGGCATCCTCGAACCAGGCCTGAAACTGGAAAACCGGATCGTCGTGCAGGTGTTCCAGGTCGAGCCCTTCGCTTTCAAAATCCCGACGCATATCGCCGATGTCCATTCACTTCTCCTAGTCTCGCAGCAAAGCCGTGATTGATACGGTCGCCGAGCATAACGGGTTCACTCCCGGGAGTCAGTTGCCGATTTCGCCCTTATTTTACAAGGTCACACCATCACGAGCTGACAAACCGACACCGGGCCGACTATCCTTGTGACAGGTAGGGGCCTGATATTGCCCCGTTTTCCCGTTGTTCACCAAGGAGACTTTTGTGGCACAGAGCCGTCAACGCAGTCATCTACCCAGGAATCTGGCCGTGGTGGCCCTCATTCTGGTGCTGCTTTATGCCGTTGCCGGCTTTTTGGTGTTGCCCTGGTGGCTCAAACAAGCCGTGCCGGAGCAACTGAACGAGCAGATGGGCTGGCAGACGGAGCTGGCAGAGCTGCGCGTCAATCCCTTTTTCCTGACGCTTGAGCTCACCCAGCTGTCGGCCGATGACGGTGCCGGCGAGAAAGTGCTCGGCTTTGACCGGTTGTTGGTCAACCTCGGCTTCTTCCAGCTGTTCAGGGGCGTTGTCAGCTTCCAGGAAATCCGTCTGCAGGAGCCCTATGTCCGGGTTGATCTGCTGGCTGACTACCGCATCAATTTTATCCGTGACTGGCAAGCGGCCCAGCCGGACCAGCCGCAGGCGGCAGAGCCGGCAGCGGGTGCCGAGACCGGAACGCCGCCCAGGCTGCTGTTTCGACAACTGGTCATTGATGGCGGCGAATTGTTGTTCAGGGATTTCAGCCAGGCCGAGCCCGAGGAATTTCGCATTACGCCGCTGGATCTGTCCATCCACCAATTGGCCACCTGGTCCCGAGAGGCGGGTGACAGCCGCTATTCACTGATTGCGGCCCTGGGTGAGCAAATCATTGAGTGGGACGGAGAGCTGAGCATTACACCCTTTTATTCGGAAGGCCGCCTGAAAGTCTCCGAGCTTAGCCATGACACCCTCGCGCATTTTCTGGCGCCTTATCTGCCATGGCAGTTGCGGGATGGTTTGGTCACCATCGAATCCCGCTATCAGCTTGGCGGTCGCGAGTCGTTCGAATTGATTACCTCGGAGGGCAAGCTGACCGTTCAGGATCTTGCCCTCGCTTTGGCCGCGTCCGATGAGGCGCCGGCGCTGGCGGCCAAAGGCATCGAGATAGACGGTATCGGCTTTGATCTGACCGCCGGAGAGGCCCGCGCTGGTGTCATCCGTCTTGACCAGCCGTTTGTGGCGGCGGCCAGGGACGGCCAGGGGGTGATCGACTGGCTGGCGTCTATGCCCACGGCTGCCCCGGAGGATGATCAAGGCGAGGGGCCAGCCACGGCTGAGCCTGGGTTACGGTGGTCGGTTCAGGGCGTTGAGGTAGCCGCAGGTCGTCTGCGCTGGCGTGATCAGCTGCCAGAGATGCCGGCCGAGATTGAGTTAACCGATCTGGACGTCATCCTTGGGAGTTTGTCCCACCGGCTTGATGAACCGGTCAGCTACGAGCTTGATGCTGTGTTGGCCAGTGGTGGTCGGGTTTCGGCCAACGGCCAGTTAACGCCGGCACCGTTCACCCTGGAGTCGGCCTTGTCAGGTTCAGAGATCGCGCTGGCCGTCCTCGAACCTTATGTGCAGCAGAGTGCTAATCTGGCGTTGGCCAGTGGCCGCCTGGGTTTCGACGGCAACCTGGACCTGGACAGCCAGGATGATCCGATGACCGGTACTTTTAGTGGTACCGCCGAAATTGCCGATCTGGATCTGAGGCTGCCAGCCAGTGAAGCGTCCCTGCTGGGCTGGCAAACCCTGCGCCTGGCGCCGATCGAATTCAATGTTTATCCGCCCAGGCTGGAGATTGGCACTGTGGTTCTGGCGCAACCAGCGGTTACCGTGGTGCGTGCGGCGGATGGTCGGCATAATTTTGAGAAGATTGTCCGTTCCGGCCCGGGCGCGGATGAAAATGCGGACCCGGCCGAGGCCGCTGACAACGACGCCGAGTCGACCGAGCCCGGTTTTATCTTCCGGATCGGCGAAGTGCAGGTTGAGAGCGGCGCCATCACCTACGCCGACCGCACCCTGGAGCCGTCGTTCAGCACTCGTTTTGAGGCCCTGAACGGCTCCATTACCGGCATCAGCAACGTTCCGCCCCAGCAAGGCCGGGTCAGTTTGCGTGGCCAACTGGCGGGTGGCGCTCCGGTCACGTTCGAAGGCACCCTGGGGGCACTGGGCACGGACGAAACCAGTGATCTGCAACTGTCGATGGAAGATCTGGCGCTGCCGGTGCTGTCGCCCTATTTTGGCCGCTACCTGGGCTACTCGGTAGACAGCGGCAAGTTGAAGCTGAATCTGGATTATGAGTTCACTGGTACCCGAGTGAAGGCCTCCAATCACGTGATCCTGGACCGGATGGCATTGGGCCAGGCCGTGACCAGTGATCAGGCGACCAGTGCGCCGGTTAAACTCGGTCTGGCCTTGCTGACCGATCGCGGGGGTGTTATTGAGGTGCATCTGCCGATTCAGGGCGATATCGCTGACCCTGAATTCCGTGTTGGCCAGATCGTGATGCGAGCCTTCGTGAACCTGCTGGTGGGCGCGGCAACCTCACCCTTCAGCATGTTGGGTTCGCTGGCGGATCTGGCGGGTTTCAGCAGTGAGGAGCTGGGCCAGATCAGCTTTGAGCCTGGCAGTGTGGTGCTGGCGGATGGCGAAACCGACAAGCTGGCCACGCTGGCCAAGGCCCTGAACGAACGCCCCGAGCTGCTGCTGAATATTCGTGGCGGCATTGCCCCGGAAGCAGACGGCCTGGCGTTGTTGAAGGCGCAAATGGAGGCCAGCGGTGAAGCGGTCACGGCTGAGGCCTGGGCGCAGGCAGAGCAGGCTTACCGCGCCGGAGAACGTCAGCTGCCACCGGAGCAGCTGGGCCAGCTGGCCAGTCAACGGGGCCAGACCATTCGCCAGCTGTTGCAGAATACCCACGGCGTTGAAGCCGGCCAGCTGTATTCCCTCGAGCCGACCCGGCAGGCCGGTGTCGACGAGCAGGGAGATGTCACCGTAAAGTTCACTCTGGACGTCCGATAATCAAACCCGCCACAGGAAGCTCCATGGCCCGTCTGAAACAGCGCACTGCCAGTCATTTCTTTGCCTATGTGTCGCGCCTGCGCTGGATCAAGCGCTGGGGGCTGATGCGTAACGCCATTGAAGAAAACGTCGCCACCCATTCCTGGGAAGTGGCCACCCTGGCCCACGCCCTGGCGTTGATCCGCAACCGGCATTTCCAGGGCCAGGTAAATGCCGACCGGATTGCGGCAGCGGCTTTGTACCACGACGCCATCGAAGTGATCACCGGGGATATGCCGACGCCGGTAAAGTACCATTCCAAAGTCATGAGGGAAGCTTTTGGCGATATTGAACACAAGGCCGAGGGCGAACTGCTGGCCTTGCTGCCGGAAAGTCTCAGGGAGGATTTTGCATCTTATGTCCGGGAATCCCTGCTGGCGCAAGAAGAGAAAGAGCTGATCAAGGCGGCGGACCGGTTATCGGCGTTACTGAAGTGCCGGGCCGAGATGCAGACCGGCAACAAGGAATTCGAACCGGCCGCGGAGCAGATTCTCCGCGGCCTGCAAGATCAGGCGCTGCCGGAAGTGCTGTACTTCCTGGAGGTGTTTGCGCCCAGTTACGAGCGGCCGCTGGATCACTTGCTGGGTTAGCGGCCGCGCTGACTGGCTATCAGGTTCAGCTGTTGCCAGCGGAGGCGACCATGCCACCGCGCAGGCCGTCACGAACCACGTCTTCGGGGCTGCCGGCCAGTTCCCGGAACATACCCATGGAGCCCAGCAGGGCCGAGGATTCATAAGGTACGAACACCCGCTCGCCGTCTTTTGCCATGGTGGGCAATGCTTTGATGTAGCTCTGGCCCAGCAGGTAGCCGACCACGGTGCGTTTGTTCTCTTCCGAGTCGCCAATGGCGTTCAGTACCAGGCGGATCGACTCCTGTTCACCCTGGGCACGCAGGATGGCAGATTCCTTGTCACCCTGGGCGTTCAGGATGGAGGATTCGCGCTGACCCTGGGCCATGGCAATGGCGGCGGATTTCTCGCCCTCGGCCTCGGTGACGGTGGCCCGGCGCTTACGTTCAGCGGCCATCTGCAGGCGCATCGCCTCTTCCACTTCTTCCGGCATGCTGATGTCCTGCACTTCCACCCGGGTCAGTTTGACACCCCATTTCGAGGCGGCTTCTTCCATCTCGGCCTGGATGGCGCTGTTGACCTCAGCGCGGGATTCAAACAGCTTGTCCAGCTCCATCTTGCCCACCACCGAGCGCAGGGTGGTTTTGGCCAGCACCTCGACTGCCTGGCTCATGTTGGCGACTTCGTACACGGCCCGGCGTGGGTCGATGATCTGGTAGTAGAGTGCGCCGTTGATATTGACTGTCACGTTGTCGGTGGTGACCACCGGCTGACCGGGAAAGTCCATCACGGTTTCGCGGCGGTCGATACGGATCTCGTCGGTGCTGACCGGGTGATATTCCTCGCCCATGCGCATGTAACGGATCATGCTGATCGGGCGTGGTCGCTCGATGAACGGAATGATGATGTTGATGCCGCTTTCAAGCACTCGGTTGAACGAGCCCAGACGCTCGATCACCATGACTTCGGATTGGCGAATGATCACCAGCCCCTTGGCAATAACGAAAACGCCAACGGCAACAATGATAAGGCTGATGACCAGCCCCGGGGATACCAGTGATTCCATGCTTACTGCTCCTGCTTGGGGTGTGCGAAATGCACGATGGCGGTAGTGCCATCAAATTTCTCGAAAACCACCGGAGTACCCTCCGGTAAGGCCGGACTGCTGCCGTCTTCGAATTTCAGGCGGTAGAAATCACCATTGACCTTGATGCCGGTGGCGCCGTCAAAGTCGCGCAGCCGGGTGTGATAGTGTTTGCCGCGGTCGACACCGGTGCCAGTGGTGCCATAGGCGACCCCTTTGGGTGAGAACCTGGGGCGGATCCACCAGATGGCACCAGGAACCAGCAAGCCAGACATCACCCCCATGGTCACCAGCTGCCACTCGAAAGGCACGCCGAGGACCGCCGCCAGTGCGGTCAGCGCCGCTGCCGCTCCGAGCGCCAGCATAATCAGGCCCCCGGAGGTCAGTTCAGCCAGGCCAAGGAGCAGGGCCAGGATCAGCCAGAAGTGGGTAAGACTCCATTCCATAATGAGTTCCATCCGTCAGGCGTGAATTCAAAAGAGTCGCGAGTGTACCCAATGCGCTCGCCGACGTCGCTGGCCGTAGCGAATGCCATTTTGTACGGCGGGCTACCTGTTATAGTACCGGACCATCAAGGTACCTGCTTTAATGTCAAAAACAACACAGAAGGTCAGCAATCATGAAGGATCTGAAGAGCAAAGTGGCGGTGATTACCGGCGCCGGTTCCGGTATCGGCCGGGCCCTCGCCAGTGTGCTGGCCGCCAGGGGCTGCCGTCTGGCGTTGTCTGACGTCAATGACGCCGGGCTGGCGGAAACGGCAGCCGCCTGTGGTGGCGCCGAAGTGCGCTCCTATCACCTTGATGTGTCAGACCGTGACGCCATCTATGCCCATGCCGAGCAGGTGCGGGCGGACTTTGGTGCTGTCAATCTGGTGATCAACAACGCCGGTGTCGCGTTGTCGTCGACCGTCCGCGAGATGACCGACGACGATTTCAAATGGATCATGGACATCGACTTCTGGGGTGTGGCTCATGGTACCCGCGCCTTCCTGCCGCACCTGATTGCTTCCGGTGACGGCCACGTGGTGAACATCTCCAGCGTCTTTGGCCTGATTGGCGTGCCCAAGCAGAGTGCCTACAACGCCGCCAAGTTTGCGGTGCGCGGCTTTACTGAGTCTCTGCGCCAGGAAATGAAGCTGGAAAACCAGCCGGTGCAGGTCAGTTGTGTGCACCCGGGCGGTATCCGCACCAACATCGCCAACTCCGCCCGCATGGGCAAGTCGGAAAATGCCGTCGCCCAGCGCAAGGGTTTCGACAAACTGGCCATGACCACGCCGGAAAAGGCCGCCGCAATCATCGTCAAAGGCATTCTGAAAAACGAATCCCGCATTCTGGTGGGCCCGGATGCCTGGGGCATTGAGGCCATCAACCGCTTGCTGGGATCAGCCTATCAGCCTCTGGTTGAGCGCTTTTCAAAGAAGAATCTCTACAGCTGACCCGGGACCGGTCATTCTTTATACACTGACTGTCGGGTTTACAGCCAGTGTATAGGGACTACACTCAAAGGCTGATACAGGGAAGAGTCAGCATGAAAATGTCAAAACACCCCGATCTGGGTGCGACGCTGGAACAAAGCCGCTCAGGTTTGCGGGATAGTCATCGCCGTTCACTAACCAGATTACTGTTTTTCGTCACCGGTTTCGCCTTGGCGCTGTTCGGTATGCTTCAGTTTTTTAACGGTTACCCCTGGGTGGCGGTTGCCGAGTTGCTGGCCAGCGCCATCCTGCTTCTCGGCACTGTCCGGCTGAAAACCACGCCGCATCTGCAGCAATGGATCTACGCCTATCTGATTGCCCTGTTCTCGTTTTTCATTGTCATCATGCTGCTGCCGGATGCCTCGATTGCCGCTTTTGTCTGGGTATTGATGATGCCGGTGCTGGCATACCTGCTGCTGGGCAAACACGAAGGGATGATTTTGAGTGTGCCGTTCATGGTGTTGGGCCTGGTGGTGTATTACTTCTTCCTGGAAGAAGTCGGCAGCACCAACGGCATGATCGACCTTCTGAACATGTTGCTGTGTGGTGCCCTGATGCAGATCTTCATGCACCTGTATGAGGCCCGCCGGGAAGAAGCCGAGCAGAGCCTGGTAGACATGGCCCAGATCGACGCCCTGACCGGCCTGGCCAATCGCGCCAATTTCCAGTCTACCCTGGCCCGGACCATTGCCGAGTGCGAGCGCAGCGGCGACGGCTTTGCCCTGGTGGTCATGGACATTGACCATTTCAAACTGGTCAACGACACCCTCGGGCACGACGCCGGCGACCATGTTCTGCATGATATTGCCATGAGCCTTACGGAACGCCTGCGCACCTCCGACTTCGTCGGTCGTCTGGGTGGTGAGGAATTTGGCTTGATTCTGCGGAATGTAAAACCGGCCGATGCGTTTGAGCTGATGGACCAGTTGCGGAAGCGAATTGCCAGTCGTGAGCTGCGTTACGGCGAAGCGGGTATCCGGGTAACCGCATCTTTCGGTATTGCCCAGTGGCCGGAGCACGGTCGTTCCGCGGAAACCTTGTTCTGCGTGGCGGATCGTTGTCTGTACAGTGGTAAACGGGCCGGCCGTAACCGGGTTTTGCCGGCGGGCCAGGTTCAGGGACAAGCGACTGCAGAAAGACTGGCTGGAGGTACTGGCTGAATCCGGTATCCTTGGCAGACAGAATCGATTGCCAAGGATAGAATTGACCATGTGCGAACTGCTGGCCATGAGCGCCAATACCCCCACAGACCTGTGTTTCAGCTTTACCGGTGTCACCGCCTCGGCGGGTCAGGCCGGTAGGGCCGTAATGGGGTTATTCAAAGCACTTGGGTATCTCAAGGTGGCAGTGGTGGCTTTAGCAAGTCCT
>JAWOAO010000212.1:0-4723 GCA_046498485.1 Marinobacter sp.
CGCCCGTGCCTGCTGGTGCGAGTAGTAGGCCGTCAGACAAATATAAGTGCCGGTTGAGACCACTGCGATTAGGCTGGTCAACAAGGGCGATTGCAGGCTGTCAGCAATGCCCAGGGTTGCCGCGGATGCGATCAGCGACGCCGACAAGAGCGCGGTACCGAACAGCCAGTGGCGGATGCCACCAACAATCAGGCAGCTGAACATCAGCATCAGAACCACAGACGCCGAGGGAATAGCAACAAGGCCGATCAGGCCGATAAACAGGCCACCAATAATGCAGTCAAAGAACAGCATCTTCTGACGAATGCGTGGTGATCTGCGCAGGAAGCTGCGCCGGGTCAGCAGGTGAGCAAGATGGGGCCAGATAAGGGCGACGGCGACAATCCACAACAACCCTTGTTGAAAGGTGTCCTGAAGCACGCCGGTAACAACGATTGCAGCGGAAGCCGTGTAAGCAAGAATGCGGCCGTTGTAGTCGGGCATCGGGGGGATGGCCACGGTGTGATCGGAGATCTCTCCGGGGCTCAGTTTACCCGTGCTGGAGGCAACATTGCGCAGGTCGACCGGTGCGCTCATCATGTCAGAACCGGATCCTTCCAGTCAGCATGTCGCGGAACATGACCCAGTCGCCCAGCAAGCTGTATAAAGGGTGTTTGAAGGTTGCCGGGCGATTGTTTTCAAATTTGAAGTGGCCTACCCAGGCAAACCCGTAACCGATGACGGGCAATGCCAGCAGCCATATCAGACTGCCACTGGCAAAGGCCGATACCGCAACGATCAGTACCAGAAGGCTGCCAATGAAGTGCAGACGCCGACAGATGATGTCGCTGTGTTCTTCCAGATAGTAGGGGTAGAATTCTTCGAAGTTGCTAAAAGTAGGTTGGTCACTCATTGTATATCGTCAAACTCTTTATAATTGTTGATTGCACAAATTTCTGAATGCCTCTACGTCCAAAGATTAACAGCATTACGTACAAGCCACAATTCACCGGGCGCCTTTGCCCTGAGTGAGATCTGTCTGGCCATTCTGACTGCGAGCCTGTATGACCTCAGTTACCCGATTTTTACTGGAAAAGACTTCTGAACCCCGACTGCAAGCGCCAGCGCCAGCGCGCGCTGTGGTTGACACGGCGCTTCAATGCGCGGCGCGAGCGCCGGACCACGCTTTGCTCCGTCCCTGGCGATATCTGGTGATTGAGGGTGATGCCCTTGCCGCTCTGGGCGAACTGTTTGCCCAGACATGCGCGGCCGGCGCCAGTGAGCAGGAGCTCGAGAAAGCCAGACGAGCGCCCTTGCGGGCCCCGATGATCATTGTCGGCATAGCCTCGCCACGCCATCACCCGAAGGTGCCTGAGGTCGAGCAGGTGATGTCGGCAGCGGCGGGCATCAGCTTTCTTTCGCTCGCGCTGACGGATGCCGGCTACGGCGTGATGTGGCGCACCGGGGGCGTGGCTTACCATCCGACGGTGCACGAAGGGCTGGGTTTGCAGTCAGGTGAATCCGTGGTCGGTTTTCTGTACACCGGAACCGTCGCCAATGAGAAGCCCCGGGTGCCTCGCCCAGACACCGGACAGTTTGTCACGACCTGGTCCGGACCCGGGCGCTGCCAAGACTGGTAAGCTGCCAGTTCGATCGTTCCACGCGAGCGGCAACGCCCTTAACCTGATGCAGGAAGCGGATTGCCGCCTCGCGCGCTCCCTCCCGTTTATTGCCGCCTAAAAACTGAACAACCCTCCCTGAACTCCCCGCCCCAGAAGGGCTTTGCAAAACTGGCACTGCCTTTGCTTTGCTTATGGAAGAACGCAAAACCGGCAAACCGTTTGATCAAACGCAGCCGGTGCAGAATTCCGGAGGCAGTTATGGCAATTTCATTCGATAGGGCACTGGGTATTCACGAGCATGCGCTGCAGGCTCGGGTTCAGCGCGCCGAAGTGCTGGCTAATAATCTGGCAAACGCAGACACCCCGGGCTTCAAGGCCCGGGACATCGATTTCCAGGCGATGATGCAACAAGCGCAGGAGTCGGTCAGCGGGATGTCGATGAACACAACCCATCACGGCCACATGGACACCTCCAGTGCCGGCAGTAACGGTGAGCTTCTGTACCGCACACCGCAACAGCCATCGCTTGACGGTAATACCGTAGATTCCCAGGAAGAGCAAAGCCGCTTTATGCGCAATGCCATGGATTATCAGGCCAGCTTCCAGTTTCTGAGCAGCAAGTTTTCCGGGTTGACCAAAGCCCTTAAGGGCGAGTAAGTCGCAGCCATTCAAGATTTAAGGAGATTGCCATGTCACTGGGCAACATTTTTGACATCGCCGGTTCCGGCATGACCGCACAATCCCTGCGGCTGAACACCACGGCATCCAACATTGCCAACGCGGAAACCACCAGCTCCAGTTCCGAAAGCACCTACCGAGCCCGCAAGCCTGTGTTTGCGGCGATTCAGCAATCCATGCTGAATCCGGGCCAGCAGGGCTTCGGTACCGGTTCAGGTGAAGGTCCGGGCGCTGGTGTCAGGGTGGAGGGCATTATGGAAAGCGATGCCGAGCTGCAGATGCGCTACGAGCCTAATCATCCCGGCGCCAATGAAGATGGCTATGTGTTTTACCCGAACGTGAATGTGGTGGAAGAAATGGCGGACATGATGTCGTCTTCGCGCAGCTTCCAGATGAATGTGGACGTCATGAATACCGCGAAGTCCATGATGCAGCGAATCCTGACACTGGGTCAGCAGTAAACACTGAGGAGTGAGTCATGAGTGCAATCAATACAGCGTCGGCCTCAGACGTCCTGAGCCAGTATCAGAACAAGCCGGATGAAAAGGCGCAGGGCGGCAGTGAGCTGGGCAAAGACGCCTTTATGGAGTTGATGATTGCCCAGATGAAAAACCAGAATCCGCTGGAGCCCCAGGATAACGGCGATTTTATCTCTCAGTTGGCTCAGTTCAGCTCGCTCGAAGAGATGCAGAACCTGACCGGCACGGTCGATGATGTTGCCGGTCAGTTCCGCTCCAGTCAGGCCCTGCAGGCATCCGCCATGGTTGGCAAAACCGTACTGGCGCCCTCCAATATCGGCATTCTGGGCAGCGCCGGTGAGATTGCTGGCACCGTTGAGGTGCCTGCATCTACTGGCGGCCTGAGGTTGTCTGTGATGAATCAGAGCGGTGAGCTGGTGCGCCAGATTGATATGGGTGCCCGCCAGGGCGGCGTAACCTCGTTCCGCTGGGATGGTGAGGACGGCAACGGCAATCCTTTGCCGCCAGGCCCGTACCAGATTGCGGCTCAAGGTTCCTATCCATCCGGTCCTGAGCAGCTGGGCACGATGGTGAGCGCAAACGTTGACAGCGTCTCACTGGGTAAGGGCGGCAGCATTACTCTGAACCTGGCTGGCATGGGCTCGATTGCCCTGGCCGACGTCAAACAAATTAACTGATCCGGTGTCCGGCCAGGAGGTATAAGTCATGGCATTTAATACAGGTTTGAGTGGCCTCCGGGCCGCCGCGGTGGATCTGGACGTAACTGGCAACAACATTGCCAACGCCAGTACTGTGGGTTTCAAGGGCAGTAAGGTGCAGTTTGGCGATCTTTACGCCAGTGGTTTTCTTAGCGGTGGCACCAACCCGATTGGTGACGGCGTGCGGGTGCAGGATGTAAAGCAGTCGTTCGGCCAGGGCAATATCAGCTTTACCGATAATGGCCTGGACATGGCCATCAGTGGTGATGGCTTCTTTATTCTCAATAACAACGGCGAAACCCGTTACTCCCGTGCCGGTCAGTTCGGCATCGATAAAGACGGCTTTATCACCAACAACCAGAATATGAAGGTGCAAGGATACACTGCAGACAACGATGGCAACCTGTCCGGTATTCGCGACGATCTGCAGATCGAAACCGACAACCTGGCACCGCGCCGGACCACCAACCTGCGGTCTGATCTTAACCTCGACTCCAGAGAGCCGGTACTGGAGGCTCGGGTTAACCGTCTTGGTGACGTAACGATTGAGGCTCTGATCGCCAATGATGGTGATGAATTTCAGATTGTTTATGCGGATGGCCGGCCAAACCAGCGGGTTCAGGTACCCTCCGAAGTGGATGACGGAGCGGGTGGCACCCGTGCCATCACTGCGCGCGAGGTTGCCGGCCTGTTAAATGACACCGCAGGGGTTTCCGCCTCCGCGACCACGTCGTTCAACTTTGAAAACAATGGCGGCGGCATCGGCACGCTGGACAACGCGTTAGCTGCTGATGACTTTGACTTCAGTCTCAGCATTGATGGCCAGAACATACCGATCGCGCTAGCCGGGGTTAACAGCAAGCAGGGTCTGGTTGATGCGATCAATACCTCTAGTGCCAGGTCACTGTCGGCCACTCTGGTCGATGCCGTGGACGTAAACGGAGATCCCGTTCTGGACGACGACGGGAATCCGGTCCAAGACGTGAGAGTTATCGACAACCGAGGGTCCAATGTAACGGTCAGCTATGGCAATGCCGGCACGACAACCGACTATGACAGCGCTGGTGATCTGAATATCTCTACCGATCGGACCGTTCAGGATATTGCCGCCACTGATCCGGATGGTACGAGTTTGTTTGCGGCTGGTTATGACGCAGGTGAACTGTCCATCACCAACTCATTCAGCCCGCTGGACCAACGCACCTACAACCACGCCACCTCCACCAACGTTTTCGACAGCCTGGGTAACTCCCATGAGCTGACTCAG
>JAWOAO010000310.1:0-6430 GCA_046498485.1 Marinobacter sp.
GGCTCTCAAAGTTCTCTCCAGTACATCGTGATCGGGACATTTTCGGGAAGTTCCAGGGAATGATCTGTCCCACCACGCCCAGCGGCTCGTGGAAGTGGTAGGCCACGGTATTGTTGTCGATGGCACTGGAGGTGTCTTCCTGGGCGCGGATACAGCCGGCAAAGTAGCGGAAGTGGTCGACCGCCAACGGCAGGTCGGCGTTGATGGTTTCACGCACCGCCTTGCCGTTGTCCCAGGTTTCGGCAACCGCCAGCATTTCGATGTTCTGCTCGATGCGGTCGGCAATTTTCAGCAGGATGTTGGAACGCTCGGTGGTGGAGGTCTTGCCCCAGGCCGGCGCGGCCTTGTGGGCCGCGTCCAGGGCCAGCTCGATATCTTCGGCTGTGGAGCGCGGTATTTCACAGATCACATCACCGGTCACCGGGGTGATATTTTCAAAATACTGACCCTTGGCGGGAGCGACCCACTCACCACCAATGAAATTTTCGTAACGGGGTTTGAAGGAGATGACGGAGCCTTCCTTACCTGGGTTTGCATAGATCATGAGGTCGACCTCTTTTGTGCTTGTGATTGTGGTTGTCGCATGGCAACGCAGCCTTTCGCGTTTTACCGTTCCACTCTAGACCGGCAACCCATTCAGCAAAATGATGCGATGGAGGCGAAAAACTCCTCCATTAGTAGTAAGTAGTCAATAGATCCCTGATCACGACAAAGTGCAGGTGACGGGGTTTAGGGCAATTCTCCTTATAAAGTAGCAATGATCTGACTCGGAGGTCGCATTGAGCCAAGGTTCGGAAACTCTAGGATGGTAGGTTAAACAACAAGAACCACAGGAGTACCCCATGACAGGGCGCACACTGCTCCTTATTGCCTGTCTGTTTTTTCTGCACCCGGCTCAGGCACAGCTGTCGGACGACAAGCGGGCGCTGATTCAGAAGCTGTTCCCCTCGGCAACGGTTATTGAGGAAAAGTTGCCGGACTTTCCCGTGTATCCGGTGTACCAGCTTCAGGAATTACTCGGCTACGCCTACGAGTCCATCGACCATAGCAGTCTTCAGGGCTTTGCCGGCAAACCCATCAGGATGCTGATCGGCCTGGACACCAAAGGCCGCTTTACCGGGGTAAGGGTGCTAAACCATCACGAACCCGTATTTCTGCATGGTTCTATTGGAGAGGAACCCCTGTTTGCATTTACCGACCAGTATGAAGGCCGTTCACTCAGGGAGCAGATCATTGTCAGCACCTCGAATTCCGGCCGGGCCGGGCGCTCCAGCGAGGGCAACGTGGTACATTTTAACGGTGTCAGCAAAGCCACTGTGTCGGTACTGATTATCAACGATACTGTGCTGTCCTCAGCGCTGAAAGTCGCCCGCACCAAGCTTGAAGGTTTTGCCCAGAGCGCGCCGACACGGGCGAAACCGGATTTCTTCGAGCCTCTGTCCTGGCAGCAGTTGGTAGAGCGCGACTATATTGGCCACTGGCAGGTATCCTCAGACACCGTTGAAGCAGCGCTGGGGCGACCACTCAGTGACTATCCGATGAATATCGATCTGGACGAGGGCGAACCCTTCAGCGAGCTGTTCTTCGGCTACATCAACTCACCCATGGTCGGGCGTAACCTGCTTGGTGACGACGGGTACCAGCGACTGATGCAAAGGCTTGATGACAACGTCCAGGTACTGGTCGTGATGTCCCGTGGCGCCTTTCCTCATGTGTCCAGAGAGTTTGTCCCGGGCAGCTCGCCCAACCGGATCGGCCTGACCCAGAACAACCTGGCGGTTGAGATGCGGGACCTGAACCTGCTTGATGAGGGCCTGGACTTTCGCGCTGCCGGCATCCCCTCCTTTGATGCCCGGCACCTGTTCCGCGTTGGTGGCAACGCCGGCTTCAACCCTGGTGCAGAGGCGAATCTGAAACTTAATGTTGAGCTTGCCCGAAACCATCTGATGGTGGATCAAACCAGCCTGGACATCCCGGTCAGGTTTAGCGAAAGCCTGTTCGAGACCGTCGAAATTGCACCCGACCCCCGGGATAGTCGTGAGCCGATCTGGGTCAGCCTCTGGAAAGAGCGCTGGTGGCAGATTTCGCTGCTGGTTGCCGGGTTGACTGTGCTCACCGTATTTTTTGCCAAACAGAAAGCTCTGAGTCGACATCCGAAACTGACACATCGTTTCCGTTGGGGATTCCTGTTCTTCACACTGTTTTTTATCGGTTTTTACGCTCAGGGCCAGCTTTCCGTGGTCAATATCTACACCATTTTCCTCGCAATCTGGGACGGTTTCTCCCTGAATGTCTTCCTGCTGGATCCAGTCATTTTCATTCTCTGGGTCTACACCTTTATTACCCTGTTTATCTGGGGTCGGGGCCTATTTTGCGGCTGGCTGTGTCCCTTCGGTGCTCTTCAGGAAATGGCCGCCTGGCTCGGGGAAAAACTGAAGCTTCCGCAGGTAAAGGTACCGGAGCGCTGGCACAGACGGCTGATTCTGATCAAATATCCAATACTGCTGGCAGTGGTGGGCACTGCGTTCTATTCACTTACCCTGGCCGAGAAACTGGCGGAAGTAGAACCGTTCAAAACCAGCATTACACTATCCTTTGTGCGCTATTGGCCTTTTGTGGTCTATGCCGTGGGCCTGCTGGTGATCGGCATGTTCATCCACAAGTTCTACTGCCGCTACCTGTGCCCGCTGGGCGCGGGCCTTGCGGTGCTGGGCCGGCTGCGGCTCTTCAGCTGGCTGGACCGCGTCGAGCTTTGTGGCAATCCCTGCCAGCACTGCAAAAACGCCTGCGGCATCAACGCCATCCGCAAGGATGGCCGGATCGACTATGACGAGTGCATCCAGTGCCTGGAGTGTATCGTTATCCTGCGAGATGAGGAGCAATGTGTAGACAAACGGCTGCAGCACAAAAAACTGGCCAGGCAGGCAAATATACTGGCGACGGACGCAGGCTAGCGTTAACGCAAAAGGGCTGCCCGAAGGCAGCCCTTTCATACCGACAGGAAACAGGTCAGTTAGCGGCTACACGATCACTCGGCAACTTGAAGGTCCAGACCGTACCACCCTGGTTGAAGTCCTTGACCACTGCGGCTACTTCACCACCCCACAGAGGTACCGCACCGCCCCAACCCGTGGAGATCGCCACAAACTGCTCCCCGTCCATTTCCCAGGTTACGGGTGTGCCGACAACACCGGTACCGGTGTTGAACTTGTAGAGCTCTTCACCCGTCTTGGCGTCAAACGCTTTCAGATAGCCTTCCGGCGTGCCGGTAAAGACCAGGTTGCCTGCTGTTGCCAATACACCACCCCAGAGCGGAGCCGGGTTGTTGTAGCGCCAGACTTCCTCGCCGGTTTTCGGATCAACCGCACGCAGTACCCCGATAAAATCGTCGTTGGCAGGCTTGATGGTAAAGCCGGCACCCAGGTAAGCAGCACCCTTCTTGTAGGAAACCGGCTCGTTCCAGATGTCCATGGACCATTCATTGGATGGAATGTAGAACAGGCCAGTATCCTGGCTGTAGGCCATGGGCATCCAGTTCTTGCCGCCCAGGAACGCCGGGAAGGCAACAACCGTTCCACCTTTTTCGCCGTCAGCATCGGCCGGGTTACCCGGGCGACCGTTCTCGGTATTGTAGATTGGACTGCCGTCCTCATTCAGGCCTGTGGCCCAGGTTATCTTGTCCACAAACGGGAAGCCGCGAATGAACTTGCCATTCTCGCGGTTCAGCACGTAGAAGAAGCCGTTACGGTCCGCCGTAGCAGCGGCCTTGACGGTTTCACCATTTTCTTCATAGTCGAAAGAAATCAGCTCGTTGACGCCATCATAATCCCAGCCGTCATTGGGCGTGGTCTGGAAGTGCCACTTGATGCTGCCATCCTCCGGATCAATTGCCAGGCGTGAAGCCGAAAACAGGTTGTCACCCGGGCGCAGATGCGAGTTCCAGGGGGCCGGGTTACCGGTGCCGAAAAACAACGAGTCGGTGTCCGGATCATAGGTGCCGCCCAGCCATGTGGCTGCGCCGCCGGTCTTCCACATATCGCCGGGCCAGGTCTTGCCGGCCTCGCCGCCAGAGATGCCGTTTTCGATCTTTTCGCCGTCCTTGTAGACATAACCCATGTGACCTTCAACGGTGGGGCGTGTCCACAGCAGGTCGCCGGTATTCGGATCGCGGGCCTCTACGGTGCCGACAACGCCGAACTCACCACCGGACACGCCGGTGATCAGCTTACCCTTGACGATCAGCGGTGCTGCCGTCATCGAGTAACCGGCCTGATAGTCGGCCACTGTCTTGATCCACACCGGCTTGCCGGTGTCCTTGTTCAGGGCAACCAGCTTGGCATCAAGGGTACCGAAAATGAACAGGTCGCCGTAAAGGGCGCCACCACGATTCACCACATCACAACAAGGCATGATGCCATCCGGCAGACGGGCATCGTACTGCCAGATTTCTTCACCGTTACGTGCATCAACCGCGTAAGCACGAGAATAAGACGCCGTCACATACATAACGCCATCCTTGATCATCGGCTGGGATTCCTGGCCCCGCTGTTTTTCGCCACCGAAAGAAAACGCCCAGGCCGGTTGCAGATGCTGGACGTTATCTGTGTTCAGGGTCGTCATCGGACTGAAACGCTGGCCCTGAACGCCCATGCCGTAGGTTACGATCTGATCAACGCTATTATGGTCATTCATGATGTCTTCGTCGGTGACCGCATGGGCCCCCAAAGATACAGCCAGCGCCAGCGCACTGACGGTAAACTGCTTACCGAACGGATTCGTTCTCATGGTTGCGCTCTCCAAAGTCTCTTGTTTTCAGTGTGTACTGTGAACCGGGAACTCTTCCCGCCTCTGACTAACATTCTTGGCCTCACTGGCAATCACAACAATTAATCGCCAGAACAGGTTTTCTCATCACTTGGTAGTAAGACCCCCACAAAAAAGCCCGCACATGGCGGGCTCAACTGGCCGTGGAGGGTTATTCCCCGTCCTCTTCGGGGCCAAGAATGGCGTCGTAGTATCCGGGGCGACTGTAGGAAAGGCCGTATCTGGCGTAAAGCTCTGCCATCTCGCCGGAGCGGACCATGCCATCAACAATCGCTTCAACCGCGTAACTCAGGGCACGATGGGTATGGCGAACAGCCAGGCCGACGTCCCAGACCTGTTTGGCCATCCCGGGGAAACCATTCCCGGCCTTGGTAAATCCATTGCCGGCATGCGCCTCCAATTGGTGCTCCATTTCCGCCCGCATACCCATAACGCCGGCAACTTCACCCTGGTCCATAGCCTCAAACGCTTCACTAACAGTGAAGAAATGCTGAACCTGATTTCTAAGCCGCCCACCAAAAGCAGAAGTAAGATAAGTGGCAGGAAGGGTGTCAATCTCCACGCCGATGGGGTGATACTGGAATACTGCCACGGTCTCCACAGTGTCCAGCCGCTTCGTGTCGAAGACAATTTGCCAGCGTTCCTGCTGGTAGGGGCCCACGAAAACCACCTGCTCGTTGAGCATCTCGCCGGTGGAATCCCGCATGTATTTGAAGGTGCTGTCGTAGGGTACCCGCGTCATGATGTCCGCTATACGGGTCTTCGCCAGGTAATGCCCCTTCCAGATATGGTTACGAAGATCGTCGCCCAGACTTTCATCAGGGATGATCCAATACGGACGGAATTCCACGCCCAGCCCTTCGGCAATCCGGCGGCCCAGGTCAGCGTCCACACCCCTGGCCTCGCCATTCACCTCGTAGGAATAGGGCGGGAAATCCTTGTACATACCGACATTCAGGTAGCCGGAGTCCTGAACAATATCAAGTGTTCTGTCCGGAATCAGGGAGCGCGATTCCTGAGCCTGAACAGTTCCAGAGAAACACAGGAGAGCCACAACCAATGACCAGCCCATACGGTAAACTGCCTTCATAAATTCACCTCCCGAAAACACCAGTCACTAACAGGCGACACACAGCCAATTACTCAGTCTGGGAGACCGACTCAATGTAGGTCTTGATAGCCCAGATGGCGGTTTGGTCCAGATTGTCCTGGAACGATGGCATGCCTCGCCCGGTGCCGTTCATGACACGGCCAATGAAATATTCGTCGTCCCACTCTGTCAGCTCTCGCAGGTCTGGGGTCAATCCTCCCGACATGGCTTCAATTCCGTGGCAGACTGCGCAGTTGCCAGCGTACCCGCTCTTGCCAACCTTGACCGCCTCAGCATACTTGTCAGCATGCTCATTCCCCTCACGGAACGGGTTTACCGCCAATGCGTCCTTACCAAGGTCTGGCAGGTCGCCGGTATCCACTTCCTGGGGCGTAACGTCCCCGTGAGCCATGGCAAAACCGGCCGTTGCCAGCAAGCCGGCGGCAACCATGGCCTTTAATGAAAAAGAAACTGACATGTTGTTTTACCTCTGTATTGAATCCCCGTGCACTGGCT
>JAWOAO010000360.1:0-4767 GCA_046498485.1 Marinobacter sp.
TCATCGGCAAACAGCACCACCGGGTCAGAGGCGAAGGCCCGGGCAATGGCAACCCGCTGCTGCTCACCGCCGGAGAGCTGGCGGGGGGTATGGTTCAGGCGCTCGCCAGCTCTCCGGCGGTGAGCAGCAGCGGGTTGCCATCGCCCGGGCCTTCGCCTCTGACGCGGTGGTGCTGTTTGCCGATGAGCCAACCGGCAACCTCGACAACCGCACCGGGCAAGACGTCTCGGATTTGCTGATGGCGCTGAACCGCGAGCAGGGCACCACGCTGGTGATGGTCACCCACGACGAACAGCTGGCGGCCCGCTGTTCCCGACAACTGCATATTGAAGCCGGAATTCTGACAGAGCCGGAATCGGCCCGGGAGCGGGCAAGCTGATGGCCGCCAAACAAAAACTGATGTCGGTGCGCCGGGACTGGCGCGAGCGTGATGTGCGGGTGGTCTTGGTGGCACTGGTCATTGCCGTGGCTACCGTGGCCACCATCGCCCTGTTTGCCAACCAGCTGCAGCGCACGCTGGTGTCGTCTGCCAGCTCCTTCCTGGCGGCGGACCGTCAGCTGGAAGCCGAAAATGGCCGACCGGTGCCGCCAGGCTGGCTTGAAGAAGCCCGTGACCGGGGCCTCGAAACCGGGCAGATGATTGAATTCTCGACCATGGTCTTTGGTGAAAGCGGATTCCAGCTGGTGTCGGTAAAAGCCGTCAGCGATGAATACCCATTGCGCGGTGAGATCGAAATTCAGCCAGGCGCGGATGAATCCCGACAAATCGTGGGTGCCGGCCCGGGCCGGGGTGAAATCTGGATCAATCCCCGGTTGCTTCGTTTATTGGAACTCGAGGTCGGGGATAGTCTGGAAGTCGGCAACCTTGAGCTGGAGATTACCAGCCTGCTGATCCGGGAGCCCGACGGCGGGTTCCGGCTGTCGTCATTGGCGCCCCGGGTGATGATTCACGTTGATGACGTGGCCGGTACCGGCGTCATTCAGGAGGGTAGTCGTGTTGAGTATATCTACCTGTTTGCCGGTGCCGAGAGCCTGTTGGATGACTATTACCAATGGCTTCAGCCCCGGTTGGAGCCCAGCCATGAGTGGGAGGGTGTGCGCGATGGCGAAACCTTCTCCCGCTCGCTGGAGCGAGCCGAGCGCTTCCTGTTGCTGGGCGGCAGCCTGGCGGTGTTGTTGGCGGCGGTCGCGGTGGCGGTCGCCAGCCGCCAGTATGCGCTGTCTCAGCGCGACACCGTGGCGCTGCTGAAAACGCTGGGGCTGTCCAGCAAGGGTATTGGCCGCCTCTACCTTCGCCGACTTGCCCTGTGGGGAGTAGTGGGTGTGCTGGGTGGCTTGCTGGTGGCCCTGCCGTTGTTCTGGGTCCTGGTACGGCTGTTGAGTGACGTACTGGAGCAGCCGGTGGACTTCTATCTGGATCCGTCGGCCCTGGTGCCGGCTCTGCTGACCGCACTGGTGTCGCTGTTTGCCTTTGCCTACCCGCCCATTCGCCGACTGCGTCATGTCGCCGCCATGCGGGTACTGCGTTCCCAGCCCGGAGAAACCGGCCGGGAGGCAATACCGGACCTGATCATCGCCATTGTGGCGGTGTTTGGTCTGGTCTGGATGTATGCCGGCGAGATCGCGCTGGTGGTCTCGCTGCTGGGCGGCCTGGCGCTGTTGCTGCTGGTACTGGCCTTGCTCGGAGGTCTGATGGTGGCAGCGCTGCGCCACGTACGCGGCGGCGGTAACGCCTGGCGCCTGGCCCTGGTGGGGTTGTATCGGCATCGGCAGGCCAGCATGGCGCAGATGGCGGTATTTGCGATGACGCTGATGCTGGCCGCGACGCTGATACTGGTCCGCACTTCCTTACTCGACGACTGGGAGGCTCAGCTGCCAGACAATGCGCCCAATCACTTCCTGATCAATATCGCGCCCGACGCGGTCGATGAGGTTGAAGCCTTCTGGACCGATCAGGGTGCGCCGCTGGAGACGGTCTACCCGATGGTGCGTGGACGCCTGACCGAGCTGAACGATCAGCCGGTGCAAGAGGCGGTCAGCAAAGACGAGCGGGTCGGGGCGTTGAACCGGGAACTTAATCTGACCTGGATGGCCGAGCTGCCCGCGGACAACGAGATTGTGGCCGGTGCCTGGTTTGCGCCAGGCGTCACCGAAGGGGTGTCTGTGGAGGCGGAGCTGGCGGAGCAACTGGGACTGGCCCTGGGTGACCGGCTGACCTTCACCATCGGCTCAGAGGCGGTGACAGAGCCGATAACCAGCATCCGGACGGTTCAGTGGGACAGCATGCGGCCCAACTTCTATATGGCGTTTCCACCCGGAGGCGGGCTAACCGACATGCCGGGCACCTGGATCACCAGTTTCCACCTGGATCAAGCCAACAAGATCGCACTCAATGAGTTTTCTCGCCGGTTCCCGACCGTGTCGGTACTGGAAATTGATCATATCATCGAGCGGATTCAGCAGATTGTCCGGCAGGTGACCCAGGCTATCGAGGCTATCCTGGCGCTGATTCTGGCGGCAGCGCTGGTGGTTATGGCGGCCGTCGTCAGTGCCACGCTCAGGGATCGCCAGCGTGAGGGCGCATTACTCAGAACCCTGGGTGGCCAGCAATCACTGTTGGCGCGCAGCACCATGCTGGAGTTTGCTCTTCTGGGCTTCTTTGCCGGTGTACTCGGAGTTCTGGCTGCCGAAGCCGCGGTTTATGCGCTGCAGGTCAGAATGTTTGAAGGTGGCTTCAGCTGGCACTGGCAGGTGATGCTGCCGATACCGGTAATCAGTGCGGTGTTGTTGGCATTGTTCGGGCGTTGGCAATTACGCCCGGTGCTGAGTGTATCGCCGATGCTGTTGCTACGGCGACTCGAGTAAAGGATCGGCGATAGTTCGCGAGAATGGTATCCGGTTCGCCATTCTCGCGCCTGGCGTCTGTGACTTCAGGCTAACCGACCCTCGGGGCCGGCTAGCCTCAGTGCGCTAGCGGTCAGGCCCAGGCCCTTCGGAGCACGGACAGAGCGTCTTCCAGAGAGACTTCGCGTGGGTTGAACATGATCGAGCCGTCATCCAGTGCCATCTCTGCAATGGCCTCAAGCTGGCTTTCCAGAACCTTGCCGGTCTCCTTCAGGGTACGCGGCAATTCGCAGCGTTTGTAGAGTGCGTCGCGCAGCTTGCGAATGGCAGAAATGCTGGCTTCGGCGCGGCGTGCCGCCGGCGTGGATGAATAGACTTCCGGGCCTTCCAGGTACAGCAGCAGCTCGCCCAAAGGCTCCCGAATGCTTTCCAGATTGAACTCCAGCACGTAGGGCAGGTACAGGCTCATGCACAGGCCGTGAGGCAAGTGGCAGATAGCGCCGGTGGCGTGTCCCAGGGAGTGAACAAGGCCCACCATGGAGTTGGAGAAGGCAATGCCGGCCATGGTGGAGGCCTGCGCCAGCTCCAGACGACCATCTTCGTCTTTCGGGTTGTCCATTACCTGCAGCAGTGACTGGCTGACTTTCTTGATCGCTGCGGTGGCGTAGGCATCGCTCAGCGGGTTCTTGGCCATGCAGGTAAAGGCTTCGGTGGCATGGGTCATCGCATCCATGGCCGTGGCTGCCGTGATATGGGGCGGCAGGGTCAGGGTCATGCGGGGATCAATAATGGCAGCGTTCGGCAGCAGGAACGATGAGGTAAACGGCAGTTTGACGCCTTTTTTATCATCCGTGATGATGGCAACCGAGGTAACTTCGGAGCCAGTGCCGGCAGTGGTCGGGACCACAAAGAAGGGCTTGAGAGGGTGCTTCAGCACACCGGCACCGCTGTACTTGGCGATGTCGTCACCCCCTTCGGAAACCAGGATGTTGACGGCCTTGCCGGTATCGATGGCCGAACCGCCACCGACCGCAATAATGGAATCGCACTTTTCTTTGCGATACATCCTGGCGATGTCACGAACCACGGTGGTAGAAGAATCCGGGGGCACGTCGTCGTAGATCGCGACAATCTCAAGCCCGCTCTCTTCACAGGCGGCAATCACCGGATCCAGCAGGCCGGCCGCGCGCACGCCTTTGTCGGTCACGATCATGGGGCGTTTGGCCGCCAAACCGGTCAGTTCGTAAGGAATGTGTTCCAGCGCAGCCTTGCCGGCAATCACTTTTACCGGGCAGAAGAACTCGTAGTATTTGTGGGTCATTATGCTCTCACTGTCTCGACAAAATTGGTGGCAACTTTCAGGTAAATGCGGGCGGCGCTCATCAGTTTTTCCGGCAGATGCAGGTTGTCCGGGTATTCTTTTACCGCTCTTTGGGCAACGAGCTTGGGCAGGATAAAAGACTCCAGCCGGTTCAGCACCCGGGTCATTCTGACCGCCAGGCTGACATCGCCATCCACCAGCATTCGATCGTTAGCAAACGCGACCGAGGTTTTCTCCTGGAACGACAGCACCAGAAACGCATGGGTCAGGTGTTTGAACTGAATAGAGAGATCGACAGGGCGGGGGGCACTGTCGCCGAGATAACGCAGCAGCCCGTCGCCGGTGTGCTCCACGATCAGTGCGGGGCCGTTGGGCATGACCTGCATTTCAAACAGGAAGCCCTCAGGCAGCGCCCGGGTTTCATTACGGGTTTTCTCATCTACCTCGCTGATTGCCTGCAGTGCCCGGCCCATTACCTGGAACATCAGTCCCACATAACGCCGCCTGGCCTGGGAAATCATCGGTTGAAGTCGCTTAACGAGCATGATTGCCATCCGATTGTTGTTTGTTTAAGTAATTTTTAGAGTTATTGCTCTAAAAGT
>JAWOAO010000363.1:0-5863 GCA_046498485.1 Marinobacter sp.
ACTGGCCTTTGATGGCGAACACCAGGGCCTGCTGCATCTGGCCAGCACGCCAAACGCCATGGACGATTACCGGGGCATTCATGACTTGCTGAATGAACTGGGCATTGCCTCCCGGCTGCTGACGCCAGCGCAGGTGCGGGCAGCGGAACCGGGCATGACCGGTGATGGGCCACTATACGGCGCGATCAGCTATGACACTGACGGCACCGGTGACAGTCATTTATTCTCCCGGGAACTGGCAAAAGTCTGTGAACACCTGGGCGCAAGTTTTCGCTATGAAGTGGAAGTGCAACGCCTGATCGCCGATGACGACCGGGTTCAGGCGCTGCAACTGCGAACCGCCGGGGGCGACCTGGACACTCTGGAAGCCGATGCCTTTGTCATCTGCGCCGGCTGCTGGTCGCCGCAACTGGTCCGGCCTCTGGGGCTGGAGTTGCCGATCTATCCGATCAAGGGCTATAGCATCACGGTGCCACTGAGTGATTCCTCGAAGGCCCCGGCCAGCACCGTTCATGATGACAATCTCAAGGTAGTGTTGACCCGCCTTGGGAATCGACTGCGGGCGACCGGGTTTGTCGAGTTGGCGGACTATAACCGGGATATTCCGGAAGCCCGGATTGCCATCATCAAGCAATCGGTGCAGTCCCGCTTTCCCGGTTGTGCCGACCTGAACGCGGCAGAAGCCTGGACCGGCTTTCGACCGATGACGCCGGACGGCCCTGCGATTATTGGTCGGGGGCCCCGTGCCAATCTGTTCCTGAATACCGGCCACGGCACGTTCGGCTGGACCCTGTCTGCCGGCAGCGCTTCGGTGATCGCGCAGGTGATTGATGGCGAGGAGCCGGCGGTGCCGCTGGATCCGTTCCGGCCCGGGCGTTTCTCTGAATAGGCCCGTGTCATGACGTTATCTCCGGCGGCGAATCTTCACGACGCCGCTCCTGCTTTCTGGAACCGCTGGCGGTCGGTGAATGCCTGGCTTACCCGGCATGAAGCGTTTTGGCGGCCGGTGCCGTTTTCGGAACCCGTGCCCGCGTGGTGCCGGGACTATCCGGAGCTGGCCGCTTGGCTGGAAGCGCTTAGTGACCAGCAATGTGATGCCTGGCAAGACAATCTGCCGGCGTTCGCCACCGAGGTAGCGCGGTTTGTCCCGGATCTTGCCGGTTATGGCCAGTTGGTCGCCGTGCCCCGGCTGGTCCCGGCTGAAACCGCACCGAACGCCGCCCTGGCCGAGGTCAAGGCGGCGGCTATGCCTGGTCGCAAACGCCTGCAGGCCGGGGCCTTTGCGGCGGCGGTGCGTCCACTGCACGGCCCGGTACTGGACTGGTGTTGTGGCAAAGGCCATCTCGCCCGTACCCTGGCCGGGCAGGGGGCAGAATCGGTTCTGGGCCTTGAATGGAACCCCGGACTGGTGACCGACGGCAACCGCCTGGCACAGCGTTATGGTGATCCGGTGCAACTACGACAACAGGATGTGATGGCCGGCGATTTCGCCTGGCCCAAAGCCATGCATGCCGTTGCCCTGCATGCCTGCGGTGACCTGCACCGTCAGCTTCTCACCAGCGGCAGTGCCGCAAAGGCATCGCGTCTTACCCTCTCCCCCTGTTGCTACCACCTCATGGCCAAAGCGCCCTGCCGGTTGCTGTCAGAACAGGCCCGCAACGATGCCGGAGCACTGGTCATAGACCGCAACGGTCTTCGCCTGGCCGTGCAGGAAACCGTGACCGCCCCGGCCCGAGAGCGTAGGCAGGCTGCGGTGCTCAGCGCATGGCGCCTGGGTTTCGATGCCTTGCAGCGCCATTTGCGGCACGTCGACGAGTATCTGCCCGTGCCCTCGCACCCGTCGCGATTGAACACCGGTGATTTCGAGGGCTTCTGTGTGTGGGCGGCACAGCAAAAAGCACTGCCTTTGCCTATCAAGGTGGACTGGCAACATTGGCAATCTGTGGGTGAACGAAGAGTGCGGCAGGTGCGCCGCCACGAATTGCTCCGGCACCTGTTCCGACGGCCTCTGGAATTGTGGCTGGTGCTGGACTACGCGGTGTTTCTGGAAGAGCAGGGCTATCAGGTACGCCTCGGAACCTTCTGTGACCGCACGCTGACCCCGCGTAATCTTCTGCTGGATGCGGTCAAGGCGAGTCAGCCGCGCAAAAAATAAGGCGCCCGAAGGCGCCTTATCATTCAGTCCCGAACAGATTGCCGTTAGCGGCGAACCTGAATGCGGGCTTCGACACGACGGTTCTGGGCGCGGCCAGCCGGGGTGTCGTTGGAGGCAATTGACTCAGCTTCGCCATAACCCACCGCCGTCACACGATCCGGATCAACGCCCAGCACGCTGGTCAAGCGGTTAGCCACCGCCTCGGCACGGCGCTGAGACAGGAACCGGTTGTACTCGGCCTTGCCAATGCTGTCAGAGTGACCGGCAATTTCTACAGAAGTTTCCGGATATTCTTCCATGAAATCAGCTACCTGACGAATCTCACTGTCGTAGGTGGCATCAATCACTGAACTGTTGGTGGGGAACTGAACCCGCAGCTCAATGACTTCGACGGTTTCGGTAACGCCTTCACAACCGGTTTCATCCACTTTTACACCGGCTTGGGTGTTCGGGCACTCATCCCGATAATCGGGCACACCGTCGCGGTCACTGTCGAGCGGGCAGCCACTGGTGTCTACCTGAACGCCTGCCGGAGTGTTGGGGCACTGATCACGGTTGTCGGGCACGCCATCACTGTCGGAATCGACCGGCGTTGGCGCTGGTACCGGCGCCGGGGCAGCCGGTTTCGGCGATGAAACTGTGCGCGTGAACGCCCAGCTCAGGCCCAGAGACGCCATGGTGTCAAAGGTACTTTCGTCAATGCCATGGAATTCTCTCAGATCACCACGGATGGAAATGCCATCGCTGACGTTGTAGCGGAAACCGACGCCCGCGTTGACTCGGGTCTCTTCGTGATCAGTGCCGGCGCTGTTGATCCCAAGGTTGTCACCGACGCCGAATTCGGCATGGCCGGCGCCCAGAGAAACATAAGGATTCCAGGTGGCATCGGGACCGGCGAAGTAGTAGGTGCCGTCAACCCGGAGCTCCTGGAAGTCTGATGAACCGTTTTCATACTTACGGTCGGCGTCTGCCCGTGAGTAGAGCGCTTCGACAGACCAGCGCGGCAGAAAGCGGTATTCCACGCCAACACCGAAGGTGCCGGTTTCGCTCAGATCCCGCTTGTCGTCAAACAGCTGGAAGCCGGCAAACGGGTTCAGGTAAATGGTTTCCTGGCGATCGGCCAGGGCGGGGGTTGTAAGGGATGTCGCAAGGGCGGCCAAGATGACCGGGCGCATGATCTTCATGCAGAACCTCCTGTTTAATTATTATTTCCTGCAAATCTCATCAGGAACGAAAACCCCAAGAACTGAATGTCTTACTTGGATGAGGGCAGTAAGCCCAAAAAAAAAGAAAAATGACAGTCCCTGGCATGTCCGGAATTGTACTCAGTTCACTGACAATACAGATTTATTCAGAACTGACTGTGAAATACAGGTGAGCACTTTTCTTGCTGAAGTTCAGCGTATCACCGTTGGCAAAGCGCACCTCGAACGAGCTTTCATCTTCGGAAATCACGTCTCCGGTGCCAAAGATGGCGTGGACAACACGGTGCTGATGCCAGATGGGCTCCGGTGCCTGGTCAATGGGTGCGCCGCCCTGGCCTTCGATGACCACCTCCTCACGCTCCGCATAACGACGGCTGATGGCAGTCAGCGGTACGCTCAGGGTCAGCGACTGCCCTGGTGCGTAATCGCTGCCATCCAGCGCTGCACCGAGTTGGCGGGACAGCTCAAAACACAATTCAGAGACAAACCGGCTAGGTCCCTGCTCACCCTCAAGGTGGGGTTGCGGGCTGGCCGGCCGGGTGATCAGGTGCAGCGCGTTGCGGGCCCGGGTCATGCCCACGTAGAGCAGCCGGCGCTCGCTTTCCAATGCGGCGCGAGCATCGTCCTGTGGCCGGGGGCTGTAGGGCAGATACTTCTCCTGCAGGCCCGGAATGATCACCACCGGCCACTCCAGGCCTTTGGTGCGGTGAATGGTGGACAGCAGCACACCATGATCCCGTTTTGCTCCGGCCTGCTGCCGGAGCGCCTTGAGATGATCCAGCGCGCCGGCGGCATCCACGTCGAGACTTTTCAGGTAATCCCGGAAACCCTGAACGGTATCAATCCGCTCCTCGGCGCTGTCGTGGGTCAGTGCCAGGCTTCGAATACCCTCGTAAAGGTCCATATGGTCCGCGTAAACGCTGATCAGGCCCGCCACTGGCCCCCGGTACTTCTCAAGCTGCGCCAGCACCTCGCCCAGCTTGCGCAACTTGCGGGCCTGCATCGGTGCCAGGGCATTGAAATCCATCGCCAGCAGGCGCTCATGCCAGGCCCCGTCAAACGCCGCCAGAAACTGCGCCAGATTCTCCAGCTCCGCTTCCTTCAGGCCAACGTGTGGAAACCTCAGCAGCTGCCGGGCCAGATCCAGCCGATCGGTATCCGGCAGTAATTTCAGGCGCCCGGTCACCACCATCAGCAGCGCGGTGATCGCCTGCACCTCACGGCTGAACAGCGCGCCCTTGCCGGCATCAATCCGATACGGAATCTGCTGCGCCAGCAACTTGAGCTCAATCGGCACGCTCTGGCTCCAGACCCGGAACAGAATCGCGGTCTGACTGTTCTGCGCCTCATCCTGCTGGCGGACAATCTGCAACACCTGATCGCCGTCGTTGTCGGCCCGGTGCAGCGCCACCGTGGTGGCTGGCGTCGACGGATGCGAGTGACACAGCACATCCTTGCGCCCGGTGTTGTGACAAATCAGATGATTCGCCAACAGCGCCACCTGATGGCCATAACGGAAGGTATAGCTGAGCGACTGCTCCAGCGGGCTCTCGAACTCATCACTGAACCGTCGCAGAATAAACTCCGGCCGCGCGCCCCGGAACTCGTAAATCGTCTGGTCCGGATCCCCCACCACCGTCACCCGCGCCCGATCCCCGGCGACAAAACGCAGCAACAGATGCTGGATCTCATTGGTATCCTGGTACTCATCCACCAGAATCAGATCCATCTTGTTGCCCACCAGCCGCTGCAACGGCGGGTTCTGATGAATCGCCATCACCGGCTCATACAGCATATCGGCATAACTGATCCGGCTCTGGCCCTTACGCCACTGCTCAAAGCTGTGGAACAGATCGATCAGATACCGGTGTTTGTCTGAATACCCCAGCGCCTCGAACACCACCTCCGCCGGCGACAGACCGGTCTTCACCAGATCAATAAACCCGGTCGCCGTCTCCACAAACTCCTTCTTGTTGCGCCGGATCTCATCCGCCAGATCCTCCGGCGCCAACCGCCGCGTCAGCATCCAGGCCTGGTAGGCAATCTCCTGCTCGGTCAGAATCTTGTCCGAAAACCCCGGCAGATAGCCCTCCCGAACAAAGCGCTTATACAACCGCAGCCCCATGGCGTGATAAGTCCGGATCTCCGGCAGTGCCAGCCCGGACCGGGCACACACCTCCTGCAACTTGCGCTCGAAATCCACCCGGGCACTGCGGTTGAACATCAACACCAGCACCCGGTCCGGATCATGCCCCTGCGCCAACAGAAACCGGATCCGCCAGGCCAGGGTAGAGGTCTTGCCACTGCCGGCAACAGCGGTGATCACCGAATGCTCATAACCGGCGGTAATGATCGCCCGCTGCTCATCGGTCAGAAATTCCGGCAGGTAAGAAGTGTCAGGGATTTGGGGTTTGGTAGGCATGGGCGCTATTGTACTGGCCAACTGGTAGTGGGAATAGCGCTGCCGCATAATTGCCATAAAGGTGATCCGGCAGAGCGAATA
>JAWOAO010000438.1:0-4987 GCA_046498485.1 Marinobacter sp.
GGAAAATCTGACGCTGGGACTGGAACAGGCCAAAGATACGGCGATGCCTCAAGTGCATATTCGCAAGCTGTTCAAACCGTTCGTGGAAGATGAACTGCCGGCACTGCTGGCCGGCAAACGGGCTCTGGTCGCCCACCCGGGCATGGCCACACCCTGCCCCACCCATCTCGATGGGCCGGCGGCCCTGTGCATCGGCCCGGAAGGTGGCTTTACCGATTACGAAGTCGCCAAACTGGAACAAGCCGGCTGCCAGAGCGTGCATCTGGGCCGGCGGATTCTGCGCGTGGAAACCGCCGTGCCGGTGCTGGTCAGCCGGCTGTTTGATGCCTGCCTTTAGGCTTTTCGTTGCTGCCAGAGTTTGATCATCGGCGTAATCACCGCCACCAGCACCGCACCGGCCAGAACACCAAACAGACCGTTCGCCAGCGTGGGCATCAACGCACCTGCCAGGCCGCCAAAGCCTTCCGAGAAACGATGGATGGCGTCGTAAACCGGCGGCAGGCCGTGGGTGAGTATGCCGCCACCCACCAGAAACATGGCGATGGTGCCCAGAAAAGACAGAGCCTTCATCATCCAGGGCGCCAGCCAGAGAATACCC
Source organism: Marinobacter sp. (assembly GCA_046498485.1). Taxonomy (GTDB): domain Bacteria; phylum Pseudomonadota; class Gammaproteobacteria; order Pseudomonadales; family Oleiphilaceae; genus Marinobacter. The sequence continues at coordinate 599 of JAWOAO010000438.1, forward strand.
AGCCCCAGTCGCCTGGCCAGCGCACTGTCTTTGCGGCTCAGATACAGGCCACCATCGTCCAGCTTTACAATGCCGGCCACCAGGCCGTACACCACCACGGTCACCATCAGGGCAACCACCGCCAGCACCGCAAACTGCAGGCCGATGGAGCGCCCGGCAACCGTACCCAGGGTAATCGCAATAATCTCGGCGGACAGAATGAAATCGGTGCGAATGGCGCCTTTGATCTTGTCCCGCTCCAGCGCTTTCAGATCAACCTCGGGATTTTTCAGGGCTTCGCGCAGGTCGCTCTTGTGCTTCTGGTCTTCTGCTTTGTGCACAAACTTGTGCACCAGCTTTTCAAAACCTTCAAAGCACAGAAAGCCCCCGCCCAGCATCAGCAGCGGCGTCACCAGCCAGGGTACAAAAAAGCTGATAGCCAGCGCCGCTGGCACCAGAATGGCCTTGTTGATCAACGACCCCTTGGCCACCGCCCAGACCACCGGCAGTTCACGGGCAGGCTTCACCCCCGTCACCTGCTGGGCATTAAGGGCAAGATCATCGCCCAGCACGCCGGCGGTTTTCTTGGTGGCCGCTTTGGTCATCAGGGCGACATCGTCGAGCACCGTGGCGATGTCATCGAGCAGGGTCAGCAGGCTGGCTCCAGCCATACACAGTTCCTTTGTCTGATTATTCGTTTGAGTGTAAACCCATGGCTTCTGCGGCAATCCGGTTTTTCAGTGGCGCCAGCTGATTGAGCCAGCGCAGGCCGGTATTGCGCAGCCAACGTATCGGCAGCTCATCCCGGGCGAACAGCTGCTTGAAGCCTTCCATGGCAGCCATCATGGCCAGGTTTTCAGTTTTCCGGCGGCGCTGGTAACGGCCCAGCACCAGCGCATCGTCCGGCGCCAGACCCAGCGCTTTGGCCCGCGCCAACTCCTGCAACAACGCCCGGACATCACCATAGCCCAGATTGGCGCCCTGGCCCGCCAGCGGATGAATGGTGTGGGCGGCATCGCCAACCAGCACCAGACCATCGGTGACATAGTCCTTGGCATGGCGCTGGCGCAGCGGGAAGGCCAGACGTTCAGACACCGCCAGCACATCCCCCAGCTGCCGTTCGATGGCAGCTTCCAGTTCTGCACGGAAGGCGTCGCTATCCAGCGCCATCAACCGGCGGGCTTGCTGAGTGTCCTGGGACCAGACGATCGAGCAGAAATGCTCATCGCCGGTCTCATTCAATAATGGCAGAAACGCCAGTGGCCCGGTGGGCGAAAAGCGCTGCCAGGCGGTGTAACGGTGCGGCTGGCTGGTACGCACCGTGCAAACGATGGCCTGCTGGTCGTAATCCCACTCTCGGGTCGGCAGGCCACTCCACTGGCGCAGCCTGGACTGGGCGCCATCCGCACCCACCACCAGACCGGCCTGCAGCCGGCGACCATCATCGAGCTCCACCCCCTGCGCCTTGCTCCAGGCCTTGACGCGCACACCGTCCAGCACCGTGACCTCACTCTCGGCCAGTGCTTCGAACAGGGCCCGGACAAGGTTCCGGTTCTCGACAATGGTGCCCAGGGTGCGGGCGTGGAGTTCCGCTGCATCGAAATGGATCCGGCCGGTGCCATCGCCATCCCACACCGTCATTTCGCGATAGTCACAGTGGCGGCTCGCCTGCACCCGCGGCCAGGCGCCCAGCTCTGCCAGCAATCGCTGGCTGGCCAGAGAAATGGCACTGACTCTGGGCTCGAAACCGTCCACCCCCGTTGCCGGCTCCGACCGGGCCACCAGGGCGCTGGCAGGCGCGCCTTCAATCAGCCCCACCTGCCAGCCCTGTCGGGACAACCCGAGCGCCAGGGCAGAGCCAATCATGCCGCCACCAACAATCAGGATATCGAACGGCTGTACCCCGGAATCACTGGTCATGACGGGCCGTCTCCTTGCGGGAATCGAGGGATGAAATGACCGGCTTTCGGCCGCCGGTGCCCATGGCCTTGCGGGCAAACCAGTGCTTGGCAGCGGGCACCAGATCCAGTCCGACCAGGCCAGTATCGCGGGCGGCGGCCAGTGGCGGCAGAGAGTGCCCGAACACCCGGATCAGCGAATCCGAAAACTGCACCGTCTGCCGCCAGTCCTGCCGGTGCAGGCGCTGGTATTCACCGAGAATGGCAAGCTCGCCAATAGCCGTGCCTTCCGTCACCGCCCGGCGGAATTGCTCCACCAGCGTGATCAGGCCACGCAGTGCCAGGTTGAAGCCCTGTCCCGCTACCGGATGCAGAGCGTGTGCCGCATTGCCCACCAGCGCCACGCCAGGGCGTACGGCTTGGTCCACCGTGGTCAGTTTCAGCGGGTAATGGCTGCACTGGCCAATGCGGGTAAACCGGCCCAGGCGCCAGCCAAAGCGCTCCTGCAGCTTCTGGCATTTCTGTTCTTCCGTCAGCGCCAGTACCTCGTCCAGCGCGCTGTCGGTGAGCGTCCACACCAGTGCCGAGCGGTTTTCCGCCCGCACCGGCGAGCCGTGCGGCAACAACGCCATGGGGCCGGCTTCGGTAAAGCGCTCAAAAGCCGTGAACTGATGTGATTCGCCGGTAGAAACGTTGGCGATCAGGGCGTTCTGGGCATAGTTTTCGGTGCGGGTAACAAAACCGAGTTTTTCCCGCAGACCAGAGCGGCCGCCGTCCGCGACCACCAGGCATTGGCCGGTCAGGCTGTGTTCTTCGCCGTCTTTACGGATCCGGACACTGACACCGGTTGTGGTGTTGGTCATGCCAACCACTTCGGCCGGAGCCTGCCAGCGCACATCGGTGGCCAGCAGTGCCCGCATCAGGCACAGCCCCATCCAGCGGTTGTCGGCGACATAACCCAGTGCCTGCTGGCCGTGATTCTCGGCGTGCAACCGGGTTGCGCCAAACCGGCCCCGGTCCGACACATGGATATGGTGAATCGGGGTGGCATGCTCAGAAAGCGCTGTCCACAGCCCCAGTTCTTCAAAAATCAGCCGCGAGCCCCAGGCCAATGCCGTCGAGCGGGCATCGTAACTGGGCTGATACTGGTCAGGCAGCGCCTCGGGCGACAGCGGAAAACTTTCCACCACCGTTACCCGCAGCTCCGGTACCACGCGCGCCAGCGCCAGCGCCAGGGTGGCTCCGGCCAGGCCGCCACCAGCGATAATCAGATCAGTATCCATCCGGGTTTCGGTCACAGTGTCAGTCCGCCATCAGGGCTTCGATATCGGCCACGGTTTTCGGCACCGCCTCGGTCAGAACACGGCAGCCGTCTTTGGTAACCACCACATCGTCTTCAATACGGATGCCGATGCCGCGCCACTTCTCATCGACGTCGGTATTCCCGGGCGCAACATAGAGCCCGGGCTCTACCGTCAGCGCCATACCCGGCTCCAGCTGGCGCCAGGCATCACCCACCTTGTAATCACCCACGTCGTGGACATCCAGCCCCAGCCAGTGGCCGGTACGGTGCATAAAGAACGGCTTGTAGGCTTCGGCGGCAAGGGCATCGTCCAGCGAACCTGCCAGCAGGCCAAGATCAATCAGACCCTGGGTCAGTACGTTCAGGGCCGCCTCGTGTGGATGATTCCAGTGATTACCCGGCCGTACCGCGGCTATGGCCGCATACTGCGCGGCCAGCACCACCTCATACAACGCTTTCTGTTCGGCACTGAATTTGCCGCTGACCGGGAAGGTTCGGGTAATATCAGAGGCATAACATTCCAGTTCGCAACCGGCGTCGATCAGCACCAGATCCCCCTCGTTCAGGGGAGCGGCATTCTCGATATAGTGCAGGACACACGCGTTGGCACCGCCACCGACAATGGAAGGGTACGCGGTGGAACGGGCACCATGCGCCATAAACGTGTGAATCAGTTCGGCTTCAAGATTGTATTCGTAACCACCACGACGGGCTCGCTTCATGGCCAGGCAGTGGGCTTCGGCACTGATCTACCGGCGCTGGCCATCACCTTGATCTCGGCAGCGCTTTTGTACAGCCGCATATCGTGCAGCAGATGCTCCAGAGCCACAAATTCTCCGGGCGGATGGGCGCCAGCCCGCACCTTGCTGCGAATCACTTTGACCCAGTCCATCACCCGGGTGTCGAATGCCTGATCCCTCCCCAGCGGGTAGTAGACGCGACTACGGCCTTCGATCATGCCCGGAAGAATGTCGTCAATGTCGCCGACCGGGAAAGCATCATCCAGCCCGTAGTGTTCAATGGCGGCGTCGGGGCCCACCAGAAAGCCGTCCCAGAGTTCTTTTTGCGGGTTACGCTCCTTGCAGAACAGCACGGCTTCACCATGCTCCCGGCCGGGAATCAGCACCAATACGGCCTCTGGCTCACCAAAACCGGTCAGGTACTGAAAATCGCTGTCCTGGCGGAACGGATGCAATACGTCCCGGTTTC
>JAWOAO010000489.1:0-3301 GCA_046498485.1 Marinobacter sp.
CCGCAAATACCTACTAATCCACCAAGAAATGCAACAGGTATTTTTTTGATTAATCCTCCAAGATAGTTTAAGTCTCTTTCACCACGTGTCCTGTATTCAACAGCAGCTACACTCATAAAAAGAAGGACGATGTAAATAGCATGATTCAGTGTATGGAATATTCCCCCTGCCATTCCCAGGCTTGTTCCGAATGCAATGCCCAGAATGACCTTGCGCTGAGCTACAAGCAGCTGATGCGTGTGGAGGAGTGCTGGCGGCGCATGAAGTCCGGTCTTCGGATCCGCCCCATGCAGCACTACACGGAGACGCGGATACGGGCCCATGTCTATCTATGCGTGCTTGCCCTGCTGCTTGAGCGTCTGGCGGAGAAGGCGGTTGGAGATACCTGGCGCAACATCCGGGCGACACTTCAGGAACAGAAAGTGGGCCAATTGTTGGCGCCTCACGGGCAGGTATTCCAGGTGACGAAGCCGACTCAGGAGATGCGCAAGATGTATGCTGCCATGGATATAGACCCCCCGAAGTCCATTCTGGCAGTCGAGGAGACCCCTGCGAAATCCTAGATACATGATCAATTTCAGGCGGTGCTTGCTCAATTCCTTGGCGTTGATAATGATACGGAAGCGTTTTGTATCTATTTCAGTTCAAACTCGAGCTAGAGCGCACGGAGAATCTCTGTTGAGTTCACATTTTGGGTGGGTTGATTTCGCCGAGGAAGACCGCCAGCAGATCCTGGACATCCTGAAGGTCTTCGCCCACCCCGATACGCGCGATGAGTTAGGTATCGGAACAGTACGCGACGCTTTCGCAGATTATTTCTTTCCTGGTACGACCACTGTACAGACCAGAGCCAGATATTTCTTGATTGTGCCATGGGTCTATCAAGACGCAAGCAGCCGAGGAAGACAGCGAGGATGGAGCCCGTCAGAGCTAAGGCATGAACTTGATAAACTAGAACGATCAATTATTGGCGCACTCATGCGTGGCGAAGAAGATGACGGTGTCATTGGGGGAAGGGCAGGTCGCCACGTACAGCGTCTTCCTAGCAGCATCTATTGGCCTGGCTTAGGAGCATTGGGCATCCGTCTGTTTCCAGGTTCGCAATCCGATCTAGCTCATTTGCTTAGCCGTTCCTTCCGGAAAGATCGTAGCAGCCTTGAAACTCATGCATCCGAAAGAGACTCGGTCTCCGAAGAAGATCATGGAGTCATCTGGCATGGCAGCATTCCAGCTCGTCCGCCGGGGATTTTCAGTCAATGTACGTTAGCACTCAAAGCGGACGAAGCTAGGTTCCTTAGAGAGAGGATACGATCTGAATATCCATGTAGTCTGTTTGCAACCTTCCTAAGAAATGACACTCGCCCGCTCCACTATGATTTCGTCTGGGAGCATCCGCTGATGGCCACCTCTCCCACCAGGGAGTTGAGGGCCGATTTCAGGTGATCGCCGGCGTGTTCTACCGATTGCTCCAGGTCCTGACCGGTGCCCTGCTCCACCCAGAGCAGGCCGGGTATGCCCCAGTGTTCGGCTTTGCTGACGCCGCGTTTCGGGTATTGGTAACCCAGCAGCTCGGCCAGCTTTTCTTCGGCGTCGTCTTCACTGTAACTGTCGGTGCCGACGGTCAGGTCGCAGCGCTTTCGTTGCAGAAAACTTTTGCTGAGGCGCCAGCGTTTGTCCTGATGCTCAAAGTCCAGTTCAATGGCAGGCGCCGCTGCCGAGTCACCCCAGGGGCGCAAGTCATCCACCGCGGTTGAGCGATAGCGTTCAAAGAACGCCGCCCGGATGGCCCGTACCAGGGTACTTTTGCCGGACTCATTGGGGCCGTGGATCAGGTTCAGGCCGGGCTGCAGGTTGTCCAGCACAAACGGCTTGCGGAACTGGCGCAACTGCTCGATGCGCAGGCGTTGCAGCTTCATTGATTTACCTCCTGGTCCCGACCTTTTAACAATCCGGCCAGAATCGCCAGGGCATCCCGGGCGGCTTCGCTCTGATCGCCCAGTTGCTGGTTACGCAGGTCGCTGATCACTTCGCCGACATAGCCGTCGGCTTTCAGCTCCGCGATGTCGTCGTCGGTGGGTTCCAGCTGGAGCCCGCTGCGGTCGCACCGAATGCTGCGGAATCTCGCTTCCGCCACCGACAGGGCGCTCAGCAATTTGTCTTCACCTGCCAGCGTGATGGATCCCTCAAGGCGAAGGTCCAGCACGGAGGGTTCCGGCAAAGCCTCAAGCCGTCGCAGCAGTTGGTCAAGATCAGACGCCACCGCCAGGGTTTCCCGCCACTGGTGCCACTGATAGCGGCCGGTGGCGATCGGGGTTACTTCCGGCGGCTCTCCCGGGCCGGTTACATCGACCACCAGCGCGAAGCCGGCCTCGTTATTGCGGAATCGCTCCGGCTCCGGGGTTCCGCTGTACCAGGTGCGCTCGTTGATCTGTTTGGTGCCGTGCCAGTCACCCAGGGCCAGGTAATCCAGCCGGCTGGCTTCGGTGCGGTCCGGGGCAATGGGGTTGGTGGCATCAATATCATCCGATAACAGCCCCTGCACACTGCCGTGGGCCAGCCCGACCCGGAGCAGGCCTGGCGGGGTCTCATAACCGCTGAAGGCCTCGGTCAGATCGCCGTAGGTATGGCGCTGGGTCAAGGGCGCACAGAGTATCGCCAGGCCCTCGGGCGGCAAGGTGATCACGCCCGGTTCAAGCGCCAGCTGCACGTTGGCCGGCACCGCCCCCAGGCGCATGGCGCGGGTCCACACGCTTTCGGCCAGCGCGGCATCGTGGTTACCGGGCAGCATCACCCAGGGCCCGGTGAAGCCCTGGGTGGCATTGAATACCCGGCGAATGGTGCGATCAGACACGGTTTGGGCATCAAACACATCGCCCGCCACCAACACCGCATCGCATTGATGGTCGTTGGCCAGCTGCGCGAGCTTTTCAATCGCCTCAAAACGAGCCTCCACCAGCGCAGCGCCGTCTTCGGTTTCAAAACGGCTGTAAGACCGCCCCATTTGCCAGTCGGCCGTGTGCAAAAACCTTGGCATGCCACCTTCCTTAGACAGGTCTGAAATTTAGCGCCTTGCAGGCGTTTCTCACCGGCACTATACCGAAAGTCGGTTGATCCGGCTTTGCCGGGTTGCCAATGCATTGCAAATCAGCTGTGCGGCTGTAAGCTTTACAGCTCTGCCAGGGCATCAAGGCTCCGGCACCAAAATAAGGTAGTATACGCCCTGACATGCCGGCCAAAGCGGTTTACCGGCCAGACGAACCAGGCAAACGAACGTTCTATGAAGATACCAAAACGATTACAG
>JAWOAO010000045.1:0-11758 GCA_046498485.1 Marinobacter sp.
GCCGTGGCAAGACGCGCATGACCAGGTAGCGCCCTCACCATTGATCGCAATAGCGGCGGCCTCGTTCAGTGCCTCTAGGCTGACGCTGCGGCTACCAAAGCGTTCGGCGGCGAGTGGGTCCTCGGTGCCCGGAGCGTCTTGTGCAAGGACGCCGTAAGAGGTGAGAGCCATCAAAGGCGCGGCGGCCATGACCACGAACAATGGAGCGCGCTGAAACCAGGATTGATGAAGCATCAGTTGCTCCCCGCTGTGGTATTGGCGGTGAATTTGGCGCGCAATTCCGCGCCGCTGCGCCAAGGCTCGTCGCGCTCACGCCAGCGCTGGCGTTGGGTGCGCACGGTTTCGGCACTGACGGCGCCGGCGTTGTTGCCCCAGCTGCTGCGGATAAAGCTGACGATGGCGGCAATTTCGTTATCGTTCAGGGTATCGCCAAAGGTGGGCATGCGCCCATTGTAGGTGTTGCCGGCCACAATGATTGGCCCGTTTATGCCCTTGAGCAGAATGCTGGCGGTCTGTGCGCCATCTCCCAGCACCCAAGACGAGCCCACCAGCGGCGGAATGACCTGGCTTATGCCGGCGCCATTGCTCTGGTGGCAAGACGAGCAGTAGCTGTCGAACAGGGCGGCGCCGTCGACGGCGGCGGTGTCCTGTTCATTGGTTTGTTGCGCGCCAGCCTGCTCGGCGGTTTTTTCAGCTTTTTCCTGGTTCGACTCTGCGGCCATATCACTGAACACAAATGTGAATAAACCCCAGGCAGCTAGCGCCAGCGCGATGGCGATAATGGGCCAGGGAATGGGGTTGTGCAGCTCGAACGGCTCGAACGGCTCGCCAGTCGCTTTATTGCGGCTGGGTGATGTTTTTTCGCGATCAGACGGATGGCTCATAGCGCGGCCTCCCTGTTGTCTTCAAAGCTGTCTTCGCCGTCACTGCGGAAACCGTTATCCCTCAAATGCAGGTGTTCAGGTGGGTAAGTGCGGTCCAGGCTAAGCAGATAGGCGGTCAGGTCCAGCGCTTCTGGCGTGGCCACCACCACCTTGTTGTCTGGAGTCCACTCTTCGGGCAATTGCACCACCACATCGCCTTCTTCGGCCCGGTCTTTTTCTTCAAACATGAACGGGAAGCCCGGCATGATGCTGTTGGGCACAATGGCCCTGGGTTGATAAAGATGGGTCAGCTGCCAGGCTTGCGAGGGCAGGCGTGCACCGACGTTAAGCAGGTCTGGTCCGGTGCGCATGGTGCCGAGCAGGTGGGGTTCGTCATACACATAATCGGCGGGTGTTGAAGCCCGGCCCCAGCCGCGCTGGGTGTCTGGCGCCTGGGCGACATCCCTGGGCTGCTGGCTGTGGCAGTACACACAGCCGAGGTTAACGTAATGCTCTCGGCCCCGCGCTTCCTGCTCGGTGTAGGGTTCGAGCTGTTCCGGGGCCTCTACGCTGCGAATCTGCATGGCCGGGCCGGCAACCAGCAGCAGGGTGGCGAACGCCAGGATGGCCAGGGCGATAATTAATAAAGGGATAACGCGGTTCATCTTGCGGCTCCTGTATCGGTGGCCGTAGCGTGATGTGCGTCATCACGGCGGGTACGGGCCTGCGCCGGTTGCCTGCGGGTAAACAGGGCGTACACGTTTATGGCGAACAGAATGTGCCCAAGGGTCATCAGCGAGCCGCCGATAGAGCGGGCCTGCAAATAGGGGATGGTCAGCTCCATGCTTTCCAGCCAGTCGCGGGCGGCGTCCATCATCGCCAGGCCCTGTTTCCAGCCGCCCACTGTCAGGGCGATAAAATAAATCGCAAAGCCAATGGTCACCAGCCAGAAGTGAATATTGATCAGTCTGGGGAAGGGCCAGGTGCGGCCGGTGATGCGGGGCAGCATGTAGTACATGGCACCGAACAGCACCAGCGCCACAAAAGCGTAGGCGCCAAGATGGGCGTGGCCGACGGTGTAGTGGGTAAAGTGAGTTACGGTATTCACCGCACGCACCGCTTCCATGGAACCCTGCAGCGACGCGAAGGTATACATCAGCGCGCCAAAGGCGATAAAGCGTAGCGGCATGCTTTCACGCACAGCCCAGAGGTTGCCCATCCACAATACGTGTTGGTTAATGGCCACAGCCAGCACCGGTATAATCATCATCACCGACTGCACCACCGACAGGGTAACTACCCACGTGGGCACCGGGCCGCCAATCAGGTGATGAATACCCACCTGGCTGTAGAACAGGGCCAGGGCCCAGAAACCCAAAAGGGACAGGCGGTAGGAAAATATCGGCTTGCCGATGATCTTTGGAATGAAGTAATAGGCAGCGCCCAAACCTAACGGCGTCAACCACAGGCCCAGTACGTTGTGGGCGAACCACCAGTTTACCGTGGCTTGCTGTACACCGGAGTGGGTGTTCGGCACGTTGGCCAGAAAGAACAGGGCAGGGAACCACACCAATCCGGCCAGGTAGTACCAGCCCGACACGTAAATATGGTGCACCTGACGGTTTGCGGCGGTCACCAGCAGTGGAATCGCCAGGCAGGCGCCGGCAAGTGCCAGTAGCATGTCCAGCTGCCAGGGAATTTCCAGCCATTCCAGGCCATCGGTCCAGCCACTGCCAATAGCAGTTACGCCGCAGGCCACGGCAATGTTCCACAGAACCACACCGAGTGTGGCCAGGCCAACTTTGCGCAAATGGGTTTTGAACAGGGTGGGAATCAACCACATGGCGGTAGTGATACCGGCGAGGGACAGCCACCCGTAAATCACCAGGTTCAGGTGCATGGTGCGCATGCGGCCGAAGGTCAGGGGCGCTGCCTGATTCAGCCAATCTGGCATGTGCATTTTGAACGAGGCAATCACGCCAAAAACAGACCCCAGCAATAACCAGAGGACAGCGGTACCGAAACCCAGCAGCAGCAAACGCCGGGTGGCAGGGCTAAGAGGACGGGTGCGGGGGCCGGTTGACTGACCGTGCGAGTGGGTGGGGTCGTCAAATTTGCCGGCCTCACCCTCGTCGAAGATGGTCATGGCGTCTTTTTGAGTGGTCTGAAGCTGCTTGCGGGAAATGGCCCAGATTAATGCGGCCAGCGCAATCAGTGACACGGCAAAACTGAACGCCAGTAACGTGCCTATGGTGGTATTCATAACGAGCCGATCCCTGTTTTGGCGTCTTAACAACCATTAAGGATAGCAAAGCAAGGTTAGCGAATTATGAGCCCAGCATTACAGACGGTCAACAGACTTGTCAGGGTTGTGCGCTGCCCATTACCGTCGGCATGTCTTGCGGCAGCGATAAGCCTTGCTGCATCTCGATCTCGCCCATTTCATTTTTGTAAAAGATACTGGGGGTGGCCGTAGAAGCCGAAGGTAAATCGGACCCTGACCTAGACTATGGGCTTTAGCCATAACAAGGCCAGGCACGGCGACGCCTTCTTCGTTGCGGCTTCGCCTTCACTACAAAGACGCGCATGCTGGCGGCGTTATCCCCAAGTCTGAATGTCCGCTTTGCGACCGTCAGCGGAGGGCTCTAATTAGCGGTGAAACTAAAACAGGGATGTTTACAATCGATCTCGTCGGTATCGACCGCCGGCAACTGCAGGAGAAAAAAAGCGGGACACTCACTCAGAGTGTCCCGCTTTTCATGCGATCAATCTTGGCTAGCGGGCCTCAAGGTGAACTTCATCTCGCAGAGCAACAACCTTTTTTCGTTTAGGGGATTCGGACAACCGCGTACCCCTGCATCTGATAGCCGATGACCGAAACGAAACCATTATCTACCGGGTCGATCTCCGGAATGATCGTCGCCTCATCTACACCCATCCCTTTCAAAGCGAAACGGCAAACTTCCAGCGTCACCCCGTCCTTCTTCATTTGTTTAAGAGTCGCCTGGAATTTCTGTACCTCGACCAGTTCTGCCTCATTAAAGGGTGCGCTGTCAGTCGAGAGCAGTTTCACCACCGGCCCGTGAAAAACGATGGCGATGTTGGGATCTTTCGCAAGCGCCTTCACTTCAGGTGCTTCGTAGGAGTTCTTTATTACCAAGAAAACAGGGTTAACGACCTTGGGATCACCTTGGCTCACCTCGTAGACAGCGTCATAGTTTTTAACGCCCTTCAGAGCATTGTCGTACCCGGCTGCTCCTGCAGGTACAGACATCAGGACCATATAGACGGCCGCAAAGAAGATGGGGGGAATTCGGCGAAATATGCTTCTATAATTGGCCATCATGACAAATCTCCTTGAGGGATAGGAACTTGTTTTTTTGTTAACCGACCCATAAAAATCCTCCAAAATCTAAAATACTTTCTCCAAACTAATACAGGTACGATATATCTTCAATGTATCGGGTTAGAGCAAGTTGGCTTCCAACATTCGAACCGCATTGCTAGTTCCATAACTTACTCCACCTGGCTCGGTTCTTATCGAGAAAAGAGAAAGGAAATTGTCCCGCTCAATCATGTCCATACATGGATCAATAGGTCGAAGCAGGGTCTGCCAGCTTTACGGTGCGGGTCAACTAAGGGGTAGGGAGCTTCATCAACATGGGCACAATGGAATATAAAGCTTTGAGGGCTATAGGTGTGGAAGCATAACTTTTCCGAAAGGGGGGGCAAGTTCTATAAATGAGCGAATCTAAATGACTTCTAAGGAACTGAATTGGCGTCACAGTGATTTTTTGTCAGACAGTGGGTGCTATCCGATAACAATAAAATTCCCATCACGGAAAAAATTATGATTCAGATGATATTTTTTGCCATTTCCTGGGGAAGGAAATGGTGCCGAGGAGAGGACTTGAACCTCCACGCCCTTGCGAGCACTAGCACCTGAAGCTAGCGTGTCTACCAATTTCACCACCTCGGCAGGTGATTTGCAGATAAGCTGTTAGTTTGTTGAAAACTGAGCGTTTCTGCCATCTCAGTGAGGTTTGCCCTCAACCGATGGCGCGTACTTTAATAATTCTCCCGTGGTCTGTCAAACTTTTTTTCCAAAAAAAGTTTTTGACGTATTTATGCCTATATATTGCACCCCGGTTAGGCACGTTTGCGGTAGCAACGTTATACTGGTGGCACAACGAATATCGCCGCCCTTATTGCGGCCCGAATAGCAAGGATCCAGATGGTTTCCAAGAAAAAAGAAGCACGGGACCCTCACGCCGACCGCGAGGCCCAGAAATATGACAACCCGATCCAGAGCCGGGAGTTTATTCTCAAGCACCTGAAAGAGCGAGGTGCGCCGGCTACTCATGAGACGTTGTGCCAGGAGCTGGGGCAGGAGTCAGAGGAAAGTATTGAAGCCTTGCGTCGTCGCCTGATCGCCATGTGTCGCGACGGGCAGCTGATCTGCAATCGCCGGGACGCTTTCCTGCCGATAGAAGAAGCAGATCTGGTGACCGGCCGGATTGTGGGACACCGGGATGGTTTCGGCTTTTTGATTCCCGATGACGATGGCTCCGATCTGTTCCTGACCGCGCGTCAGATGCGTCAGGTGTTTCACGGTGACCGGGTAGCTGCCCGGGTCGATCGCGTGGATGATCGCGGTCGTCGTGAAGGCGTGATTGTTGAAGTGCTGGAGTACCGCACGGAACAGACGGTTGGCCGGTTTTTCAAGGAAAGTGGTATTGCCTTTGTGGTGCCCGAAAATGCGCGCATCAACCACGAGATTCTGGTGCCGGACGAGCACGCGGGTAAGGCTGTGCACGGTCAGTATGTGGTTGTCGAAATTATTCGCCAGCCCACGGTCCGGACTCAGCCGACGGGGCGGATACTCGAAGTCCTCGGGGAGCACATGGCTCCGGGCATGGAAATCGACGTAGCTATCCGCTCCTACGACATTCCCCATAGCTGGCCGCCCGCCGTGGGCAAGCAGGCCGCAGCGATTGCTGATGAAGTTACCGAAAAAGACAAGGCCAACCGGGTCGACATTCGTAATATGCGACTGGTCACCATCGATGACGAGACCGCCCGGGACTTCGATGACGCCATTTTTTGTGAGCCTCGCCCTCGCGGCGGTTATCGCCTGGTCGTCGCCATTGCCGATGTGTCTCACTATGTAAGGCCGGGCTCACCGCTGGACGAAGAAGCGATTCAGCGTGGTAACTCGGTCTATTTCCCGGACCATGTGGTGCCGATGCTGCCGGAGAAACTGTCCAACGGCCTGTGCTCCCTGAACCCCGGCGTTGACCGGCTGTGCATGGTGGCGGATATGACCATCAGCGCTGCCGGCAACATCAGCGGTTACACCTTCTATCAGGCAGTGATGCGCAGCCACGCCCGACTGACCTATAACAAGGTCAGTGCCATGCTGGAGCACCCTGACACGGAGCAGGGCTACAAGTTGAGCGCGCATTACGCAGACCTGTTGCCGCACCTGCACAATCTGTACGAGCTCTACAAGTTGCTTCGCCGTGCGCGCACCGAGCGCGGTGCCATTGATTTTGAAACCACGGAAACCAAGATCGTCTTTGACGCCGAGCGCAAGATCGAAGAGATCGTGCCCGTGCATCGCAACGACGCCCATAAGATTGTGGAAGAGTGCATGTTGTGCGCCAACGTAGCCACGGCGCGCTTCCTCAAAAAGCATGAGATGCCAGCGCTGTATCGGGTGCACGATGGCCCTTCCGAAGAGCGCTTGGGCAAGCTTCGCTTGTTCCTGAGCGAGCTCGGGCTGCAGTTGGGTGGTGGCGACAAGCCGACGTCAGCGGATTTCCAGCAATTGCTGGCCCAGGCAGCCGACCGGACCGACGCCAATGTCATCCAGATGGTGATGTTGCGTTCGCTGAGCCAGGCGGTGTACAGCCCTGAAGAAAGCGGGCATTTTGGTCTTGGCTTTGCGAGCTATGCTCACTTCACCTCGCCGATCCGTCGCTATCCGGATCTGATTGTGCATCGGGCGATCAAATCCCGGATCCACAATCCGGACGTGAAGAAGGATGTGGTATCGCCCAAGGTGGCCGATCCTGAGCTGGCGGTTTACCCCTACGATTACGCCAAAGTGAAGCAGCTGGGTGAGCACTGTTCGATGACCGAGCGGCGCGCCGACGATGCCACCCGCGATGTGATGGCGTGGCTCAAATGTGAGTTCCTGCGGGATCATGTCGGTGAGGAGCACGATGGTGTTATCGCGGCGGTCACGCCTTTCGGTTTCTTTGTCGAACTGTCGGAAATTTACATTGAAGGCCTGGTGCATGTGTCGACCCTGAGTGGCGATTACTTCCATCACGATGCGGCCAAACACCGCATGATTGGTGAGCGCACGGCGGTGAGCTTCCGTTTGGGTGATGACGTGCGGGTTCGGGTTATGCGGGTCGGTATGGAAGACCGTAAGATTGATCTGGAGCTGATCAGTACGCCTAAAAAACGCCCCGAGGATCGCGACGCCCTGGATTTGTCCAAGCGTGAAACTCGCAACAAGGGTGACCGCAGTAGCAAGGGCGGTAAGCGGGGCAAGTCGGGCGGTGCAAAAGACCGGCTGGCGTCAGAAGCCGCCAGGGAAGCGTCCCGTAATGCTGAAAAAAAAGCTAAGCCGTCTGCCTCGGGCAGAAAGCGCAAGCCCCGATCGTGATTTGTTGCACAGGAAGTAATTGTTAGTGTCTGAGGAATATGTATTTGGCTGGCACGCCGTGGATGCGGTGCTCAAGCGGGAGCCGGAGCGGCTGCAGCGGGTCTGGATTCAGACTGGCCGACAGGATAAGCGGGTAAAGTCGGTCACCGATGCGCTGGATGGTCTTGGCGTGCGCTGGCAGGTGGTGCACCGCCGGGAGCTGGATGAGCGGGTTGGTGGTGTTCACCAGGGTGTGGTGGCCGCGGTCAGTGAAAGTCGCGAATGGACTGAGGCAGACCTGATGGCTCAGTTGGCGGCCAGTGATAAGCCGCCGTTCCTGCTGGTTCTGGACGGCGTTACTGATCCGCATAATCTGGGGGCCTGCATGCGCACGGCGGACGCTGTCGGGGTGCAGGCAGTGATTGTGCCCAAGGACAAGTCTGCCACGCTGACCCCGGTCGCCCGAAAAGTGGCCTGCGGAGCGGCGGAAACCGTGCCCTTCGTGAGAGTCACCAATCTGGCCCGTTTTCTGCGTGAACTGAAAGATCAGGGTGTCTGGTTGATCGGCACCGCTGGTGAGTCTGATGTCACGCTTTATCGGGCCGATTTCAAGGGTCCGGTGGCTCTGGTGATGGGCGCGGAAGGTAAAGGTATGCGCAGGCTGACGCGTGAGCACTGCGATCAGCTGATCAATATTCCGATGCTTGGTCATGTCGACAGTCTGAACGTGTCGGTGGCGACGGGGGTCTGTCTGTACGAAGCCCTGCGCCAACGGCTCGGTTAAGCCTTGCACAACCTTCGCCATGGGCATAGAATGCGTGACCCCTTTTGCAAGGGGTGGTTTTGTATTGCCTGAAGTCGGGCCTGCAGGATCTCAATTTTGGTCAGATCTTCTTTTATAAGGTCTTGCTGATAGAGCAAAAGAAGCCGGCAGCTTTGCTGTCACCTCCTTGCTTTCATGCTCGGGAACGGGGCTTACCGCGCCCGCCGCAGAAGGAAGCTGTTCAAACCGTAGGGAGAACTCATGCGTCACTACGAAATCGTATTTATGGTACATCCGGATCAGAGCGAGCAAGTGCCTGCGATGATCGAGCGTTATACCGGTGTCATCACTGAAGATGGCGGCCAGGTACATCGTCTGGAAGATTGGGGCCGTCGTCACCTGGCTTACCCGATCAACAAGATTCACAAAGCTCACTACGTGCTGATGAACGCTGAATGTTCACAGGCCGCTATGGACGAGCTGACTCATAACTTCCGGTTCAACGATGCCATCATCCGCGAACTGATTCTGCGTCGTGACGAGGCTGTTACTGACATGTCTCCGATGAAGGCCGCCGAGTCCCGTGAGGACCGTCGTTCAGGCGGGGATGAGCGTCCACGTCGTTCAGCCGAGCCAGAAACTCGTCAGAACGATGATGCCCAGGACGAAGAAGAGTAATTAACCGGAGTTAGGAGTTACGTTATGGCTCGTTTTTTCAGACGTCGTAAATTCTGCCGTTTCACGGCAGAAGGTGTTAAAGAGATTGATTACAAGGATCTGGACACCCTGAAAGGCTACATCACTGAAACCGGCAAAATCGTGCCCAGCCGTATTACCGGCACCAAAGCACGTTATCAGCGTCAGCTGGCTACCGCTATCAAGCGCGCCCGCTACCTGGCCCTGCTGCCGTATACGGATAGCCACGATCACTAAGCACAGATAGACAGGACCCGGGACCATGCGTGCACTGGCACAATTTGTAATGCGCGGTCCCCTGCAGGCCGGCGGGGTTGCGGCAGTTACCACTGCGGTACCCTTGCTGTTCTGGATTGGCGCAGCCGTTATTGGCCTGGTCATTCTGAGGCTGGGTGTCCGGCAGGGGCTGAGTATTGGCCTGTGGGCGTTAATGCCCGCGTTGGGCTGGGCCGTTTACGGCCAGGACCCGACGTCACTGGTGGTGCTGCTGCAGGTGATGCTGATGGCCTCCATCCTCAGAGCGTCACAGCTCTGGGAGAGAGCACTGCTAGCAGGTGCCTTTCTGGCCATACTGACCGGGTTGATGTTGCCGGTGATCTATCCGGTACTTCTGGATGAACTGGTCCAGGCGGGCGTCGGGTTTTACGAACAATACAGCGCCGAAGTGGCCCGGTCTTTGGGCAGCGAACTTGAGCTGATCATCCGGGACACCATGAGCGCCAGTATGGCAGGCACCTATTTCG
This sequence comes from Marinobacter sp., assembly GCA_046498485.1. GTDB lineage: Bacteria > Pseudomonadota > Gammaproteobacteria > Pseudomonadales > Oleiphilaceae > Marinobacter. The sequence goes on from JAWOAO010000045.1 coordinate 9,724, forward strand.
CCACAGCCATCGGTATGACGATGCTGGCGAGGGCATGGCAGGCGGGGCTTTATAACCCTGGCGGGTTCCGCAAGGAATTCCATGCCCTGAGGTTGTCACCGGCAATTGCGGTTGTGTGTGCGGTCACCATGGTGATCGGCTCGGTACTGGGGCTCAACTCCATGCTTCTGGCCTGGGCAGCGGGAACCCCGCTGTTCATTGCAGGGTTGGCGATTGTGCACGGTGTGGTTGGTCGTAAGCAGTGGAGTGGCAACTGGCTGGCAATGTTCTATGTTGCGCTGGTGCTGCTGGGTCCAAGTCTGATGATGCTGATGTTGGTTCTGGCTTTTGTGGATAGCTGGCTGGATATCCGGGGGCGCATAAAACCCGCCGGGCCGGCTGAATAAAGCACGAAGAGGTTAACGAGATGGAAGTTATTCTGCTCGAGAAAGTAGCAAACCTTGGCTCTCTGGGCGACAAGGTAAAGGTTAAGGCCGGTTACGGTCGTAATTTCCTGCTGCCGTATGGCAAAGCTGTTCCTGCCACGGTTGCAAACGTACAGGCGTTCGAAGAGCGTCGCGCTGAACTGGAAAAGATGGCTAATGAAAAGCTGTCGACTGCCCAGGCCCGCGCTGAGGCTCTTGAGGGTGCTTCCTTTACCATCAGCTCCAAAGCTGGTGAAGAAGGTAAGCTGTTCGGCTCTATCGGTGTTCGTGACATTGCAGACGTAGTGACTGCTGGCGGCACTGAAGTCGAGAAGAGCGAAGTTCGTCTGCCGGAAGGCCCGCTTCGGGTGACCGGTGAGTACGACATCGAGCTGCAGCTGCACAGCGACGTTGAAGTGACCATCAAGCTGGCGGTTGTTGCCGAGTAATCGGTTGCCACGGTTTGTTGATCACACAGAGTGCTATGGCCCCTGGCTTTAGCACTCTGAAACGGGCCCGAGCCGGAAACGGTTTCGGGCCCGTTGCTTTCTGGTATTCTTGTCCTCCGGTTTAATCATTCCATACTTGTCTGGTGTCTATGGCCAATCCCACGTTCAAATCTGCGTCAATTGATCCGGAAACCAGCCGTATTAAAGTGCCTCCTCATTCCGCGGAAGCGGAGCAGGCGGTGCTTGGCGGCCTGATGCTGGACAACCGGCGTTTTGACGAAATCTCCGAGATTATTACGGCCGTGGACTTCTATCGTCAGGATCACAAGCTGATCTTCGGTGCGGTAGAACGCCTTGCCAGCGAGAATGAACCGCTGGACGTGGTCACACTGGCTGAATTTCTGGAGCGGGCCGGGGATATTGAAGATGCCGGGGGGCTGTCCTATCTGGCCGAGTTGGCCGAGAAGACCCCTGGCGCCTCGAACATCAAGGCCTATGCGGAGATCGTCAAGGAACGATCGATTCTGCGCCAGCTGTTGGTGGTTTCGGGGGCTATTTCAGACTCTGCGTTTAACCCTCAGGGTCGCAAGAGTGCCGAAATTCTGGATGAGGCAGAGCGCAGCGTTTTTCAGATTGCCGAGGCTCGCACCAAAGAAGGTTCCGGGCCCAAGGCCATCAACCCGATATTGGCAAGCGCGCTGTCGAAGATTGAGGAATTGTTTGAATCCGGTGAACATACCACGGGCCTGACGACCGGCTTCAGAGATCTGGATGACCAGACTTCAGGCATGCAGCCGTCCGATTTGATTATCGTGGCAGGGCGGCCCTCCATGGGTAAGACCACCTTTGCCATGAACATCGTTGAAAAGTGTCAAACGCGGACTTAAAGGCCAGCAGATCGTCAATGGTCTGTTTGCCCATGTGATTTAATACATGTTTTTCACAATGCTCCGGTGCCACTTTGAGCTGGCCGGACACATGGTCCTTGACCAGCTTTTTCAGGCGGTTGGTCGGGTACCCCGTAGAGCTGCCGGCTGTAGGCGTGGAAGGCCGGTGTGCCCACCGAGGCGAGCATCAGCGCCGTGGACTCGAGCGACCGCGCCTCGCGTTCGAGCCAGTCGTCGACGACGGTGCCCGGTCGGAGCCGGCGGCGGGCGGCGGCGACGCCGTCGAGCACGGGTG
>JAWOAO010000120.1:0-3701 GCA_046498485.1 Marinobacter sp.
GAATGACATCCTGACGCAACTGCGTGCCGGCATCAGCCCGGAAGGTCAGGCGTTTCAGAGCCTCGATGAACTGCCCGTGCTGGCGAACGAGACGCTTCAGGACTTTGCGCCAGAGCCGGATTCCGGTTTGTTGGCCGAGACGCTTGAGCATCAGTTAAACCAGCTCCGACAGGTCGGGGCTCTCCGCCAGAAGGTCAGTTTTATGGTGGCACCGCCATTTTCCGGTGTGTCGGAGGCGTTACGCCACACGAAACGGCGGATACTGACGCCGCCCGACAACCTGTTCATGTCTGAGCAGGATGCAGCAGCCTGGTGGGATGAGCAGTTGTCGAGCGGTGACTGGGTGGTGCCGCAGTTGGCAGACTTCTGGCTGCGCCATCAATCCGGGCTGAATCTGCTGCGCGAGTTTTTTGCCCGAATCGCACTGGATAATACCGGTAATGGCCTTGTCGGCTGTTCCAGTTGGTGTTGGCAATTCTGGATCCAGTATCTGCCGGAACTGAGCCTGGTGCCGTACACGCTTGCGCCGCTCACGGGTGAGCAAATGACTCGCTGGTTTGATTATCTGGCGTCGGGCAGAGGCCGACAGCAGGTGGCCGCGCGAATGACCGATGACGGGCTTTATGTGTTGCCGAAGCCAGCAGAACAATCCCGCCATAAGTACAGCAGCTTCACCCGGGACCTGGCCACGCTGGCACGGGGCAACCGGGGTGTTGCGCTGGCAATCTGGCAGCGCGCGCTCAGAGCCCGGCCCGAGAACCAGGATGTACTCGAAGGAAAAGAGCCTGCTGTGGTCTCGGGGCGCCAATGCTGGGTGGTGCCACTTGACCAGCTGAGCCTGCCGTCGTTATCTCACAGTAGCGGCCGGCAACCCAGTCATATTCTGCATGCCCTGCTATTGCACAGCGGCCTGACCACGGAACAATTGCACCTGGTTACCGGCATGCCCGAACAGGAGGCCTGCCTTACCCTCGCCAAGCTGATGCGGGCGGAGCTGGTGAATCTGGATCCGGAGTCCGGAGTGTACCGGGTCACGCCACTGGGGTACCCGGCCATACGCAAGAACCTTCAGGCCCGAGGCTACCCGGTGGATGGTTTCTAGGAGAACACAATGGACGATTTTGGTTTCAAGGACACGTTTGCATCGATAAGCTCGGAGGCTTTACTGGAGGCTTTGCTGGTTATTGTAATAGCCTCTTTGCTGATCATGCTGATGCAGAGGTTAATACCGGCAGTTGCGGGCAAACTGGGCGGCAAGGTTCGGCTGTATCTGCTGGCGTCGGTGCCGCTGCTGCGGTTGTTGATCATTGTGCTGACCATCGTGACGGTGGTGCCGATTCTGGTGGAGCCGTCGTTCGAAAACATGTTGGCGATTTTCGGTGCGCTGGGCCTGGCCCTGGGATTTGCCTTCAAGGACTACGCCAACAGCCTGATTGCCGGGATCGTGACGCTCTATGAAATGCCCTATCGCCCCGGGGACTGGATTGAAGTCAATGGCCAGTATGGTGAAGTGCGGTCGATTGGCACCCGTGCTGCAGAGATGGTCACGCTGGATGACACCGTGGTTGTCATTCCCCACAGTCTGCTGTGGAATACGCTACTGGCGAATGGCAATGACGGCACCGATAACCTGATGTGCGTGGCCGAGTTGTTCCTTGACCCCAATCACGATGTCGCCCGGATGCAGACACTGTTCCGGGATGCCGTGTTCACCTGTGCCTTGACCAAAACCTATCAGCCGGTGATCGTGACAGTGTCTGCCACCGACGAAGCCATGCGTTACCGGCTCAAGGCTTACCCGCTGGAGCCGAGAGAGCAGGCCCGGTTTATATCGGATCTCACCGCACGCGCAGCGGCGGTGTGCGCCAGGGAGGGGGTCCGAATGGTCTCGACGCAGCTGATGGCGCCCGCCTAAGGTTGTTGCCAGTTCTCAACAAATTCCAGCAGAGCCTCACCTTGCGCCCCGGTCATCTCAAGATAGCGCTCGCGCACGGGCAAACTGGACTGCCGGAAGCGCTCGCGTTCATCCTCGTTCAGCCGGACCACGCGAATGTCGGCTTTCTCCAGCATTTGTTCAAGGCGTAGCTGGTTCAGCTCTTCCTGACTGTCCCAGGCGTGGTCTGCCAGATCCCGGATGGTGTCCGTCAGCCAGCTGCGCTCCTGCTCAGGCAGCCCATCGTACCAGGCGTCGTTTGCCACCACTGAAGCAATAAAGTGAGAGGCCCGGGCCATGGTCAGCGTGGTTTGCACTTCGTGAAAATCCATTTCCTCAATAGCGAACACCGGGTTGGTCTGGCCATCAATCTTGCGCAGTTGCAGATCGCTGTAAACCTGCGAATAGGGGGTCTGGACCGGCTCGGCACCATAAGCCCGATAGGCCTCTGCCGCTATGGTGGAGGTCATGGTGCGGATGCGAAGCCCCTGGAACTGCTCCGGTGAGCGAAGCGGCTGATTGGCTGACCAGGTCATCCAGCCCTCCGAGATAAAGCCCAGTAACTGCAGGCCACTATGGCGGTAGGGCTGCTGGAAGTGGGAGATCAGTTCCGGATCTTTCAGCAGATCTCGGGTTTTTTCGGGTGCCTCAGGCAGCAGGAAATGCAGGTTGAACAGGCCGGTTTCCGGCACTTTATCCGCCAGATGGCCGGGCGAGGCGAACGCCAGGTTGACGGAACCATTGCGGGTCAGTTCGGTGAGCTGGGTCGAGGTGCCCAGGGAACCATACGGAAACACATCCACTACAATGCGCTCGCCGGAGATCTGTTCGATATGCTCTTTGAAGGCCTCCGCGTAGCTGTGCTGTACGCTGCCTTCGATTTCCTCCAGAGCGAAGCGCCAGGTGACCGGGTAGGTTTCGGTGTCGGGCTGGGTGTCGCCCTGGCCGGATTGAGGTGTGTCATCAGAGCAGCCGGAAAGCATCAGCGCCAGCACGGTCAGCGCAGGCCATAGGCGGTGGTGTGTTTGGATCATGACTGACGGACTCCAGTCCGGATTTTAATGGCGAGTGGTGCGTTTTTGCTCCTGAAACGGTAACACAAGATCACACCGATAGTGGATTCGGAAGCGCCTTCAAAGGACCTTTTTCAGCTACAAAAAAAGCCCCGCAACAAGCGGGGCTGAATGACGTGTCGGATTTGCTCGGCGTTTACATCATGGCATCAATACGGCTACGTACCTGGGGATCACTGCTGTAGGCCGTGGCGATGGCATTGTAGGTGGGGATGTCCATACCGGCCTCTTCGATGACAGACACCATCTCGTCGTTGGCTTCCATCTGCAGCTCCTGGGCTTTCTGCTGGGAGTCGGCTGCTTCAATCTTCGCGATGTAGTCTTCGCGAACGTCCATTACGCCGGTCTGTGCTTCGACGAACTGGTTCAGCTCGGAATCACTGTAATTGGCCTGTTGAGCGCTGGCTGCAGGGTCCGCATAACCTGAGCCTTGGTCTTGCTGAGCCATGACAGGGGCGGTGGCGAGCAGTGCGAGGGAAGCGGCTGCGGCGATGAGTAGTTTGTTCATAAACGAGCTCCTTACTGTATGGCGGTAGATATTTTGAAAACCGCCGGTTAGTGACGTTCAATAAGGTATAAGCGAGTGCTGTGCCAACTTCCAATAATAGATTTAAATTCAGTAAAAACAATGAGTTAATATTTTCATCGAATTAAACTCGGGTAATTCAGGTTGTGGCGAAATGCCACATGTGGCA
>JAWOAO010000232.1:0-5649 GCA_046498485.1 Marinobacter sp.
GCCAAGGTGGCAGCCAAGCTGGCGGTGGGTTACACCCTGGATGAGCTGCAAAATGAAATCACCGGCGGTGTGACCCCGGCCTCTTTTGAGCCAAGCATCGATTATGTGGTCACCAAAATCCCCCGGTTCACCTTCGAAAAGTTCCCGCAAGCGGATGCTCGGCTGACTACCCAGATGAAGTCGGTGGGTGAGGTGATGGCCATTGGTCGCACCTTCCAGGAATCCATGCAGAAAGCCCTGCGCGGCCTGGAAGTCGGATCTGATGGCTTTGATGAGCAGCTGGACGACCTGGAATGCGAAAATTCACGGGAAACCCTTACCCGCGAACTGAACGTGCCGGGTGCAGAGCGGATCTGGTTCATCGGTGACGCCTTCCGCGCCGGCATGACCGTTGACGAAGTGTTCCAGCACACCAAGGTAGACCCCTGGTATCTGGTGCAGATTGAAGACCTGATCCGGGAAGAGCAAGTGCTCAAGTCTGCGGGCAAGGCTGATATCGATCACGCCACTTTGTTCCGCCTCAAGCGTAAGGGCTTCTCTGATGCCCGTCTGGCCAAGCTGTTGGGGTTGTCCGAAGTCAGCCTGCGCAAGCTGCGCCACGACCTGGGCATCCGCCCGGTTTATAAGCGGGTAGACACCTGCGCAGCTGAGTTTGCCTCCGACACCGCGTACATGTACTCCACCTATGAGGAAGAGTGTGAGGCGGACCCGACGGATCGTGAGAAAATTGTCGTCATCGGCGGTGGTCCTAACCGTATCGGTCAGGGTATCGAGTTTGACTACTGCTGTGTGCACGCCGCCCTGGCCATGCGTGAAGACGGCTACGAAACCATCATGATCAACTGTAACCCGGAGACCGTGTCGACCGACTACGACACCTCTGACCGGTTGTACTTCGAGCCCATCACCCTGGAAGACGTGCTGGAGATTATTCACGTCGAAAAGCCCAAGGGCGTGATTGTCCAGTACGGTGGCCAGACCCCGCTGAAACTGGCCCGTGGCCTGGAAGCCGCGGGTGTCCCCATTATCGGCACCAGTCCGGATGCCATCGACCGCGCCGAAGATCGTGAACGCTTCCAGCAGATGATCCAGCGCCTGGGCCTGAATCAACCTGAGAACGCCACCGTGCGCAGTCACGAAGAAGGCATTGTGGCGGCCCGCGAAATCGGTTATCCGCTGGTGGTGCGCCCGTCTTATGTGCTGGGTGGCCGCGCCATGGAAATCGTCTATGATGAAACCGAGCTGGTGCACTACATGCGCAATGCCGTGCTGGTCTCCAACGACAGCCCGGTCTTGCTGGACCACTTCCTGAACGCTGCCATCGAGGTGGACATTGACGCCATCTGCGACGGCACCGATGTGGTGATCGGTGGCATCATGCAGCACATCGAGCAGGCCGGCGTCCATTCCGGTGATTCCGCTTGTTCGCTGCCGCCCTACAGCCTGCCCAAAGAGGTGCAGGATGGGATGCGCGACGCCGTCAAGAAAATGGCCATTGAGCTCGAGGTTATCGGTCTGATGAACGTACAGCTGGCCTGGCAGGACGGCATGATTTATGTCATCGAGGTGAACCCGCGGGCGTCCCGGACGGTACCCTTCGTGTCGAAGGCCATCGGTGTTTCCCTGGCTGCGGTTGCGGCTCGGGTGATGTCAGGTAAAACTCTGAAAGAGCTGAACTTCACCCGGGAAATCGTGCCGACCTATTACGCGGTAAAAGAGTCGGTCTTCCCGTTCAACAAGTTCCCGTCGGTTGACCCGATCCTTGGGCCAGAAATGAAGTCCACTGGTGAAGTGATGGGCCTGGGTGACAGCTTTGATGAAGCCTTTGCCAAGGCCGCTCTGGCCATTGGTGAGCGCTTGCCCCGCGAGGGCACGGCGTTTATCTCGGTCAGGGATGTCGACAAACCTGGAGCGGCCAAGGTTGCTGGCGACCTGGTGGATGCCGGTTTCAAAATCATTGCGACAACCGGCACCGCCAAGGCATTAAGAGCGGCAGGTATCACCGTGGAGCGCGTCAATAAGGTTCGTGAGGGTCGCCCGCACATCGTTGACGCCATCAAAAACGGCCAGGTACAGCTGATCATCAATACCACTGAAGGTCGTAAGGCGATTTCCGATTCGTCGCAAATTCGCCAGTCAGCGCTGCAGACCAAGGTAACCTATACAACCACCCTGGCAGGGGGCGAAGCCTTCTGCCGGGCTATCAAATTTGGTCCGGAGCGCACGGTTCGCCGCCTCCAGGACCTGCACGCAGGGAAGTAACACTATGGCTACTGAAAGAGTACCCATGACGCAGATTGGCGAAGCCCGGCTGCGCGAAGAGTTGAAAAAGCTGAAGTCCGAAGATCGTCCCCGGGTCATTCAGGCCATTGCCGATGCCCGGGAACACGGTGATCTCAAGGAAAACGCCGAGTACCATGCTGCCCGCGAGCAGCAAAGCTTTATTGAAGGCCGTATTCAGGAAATCGAAGGCAAGCTTTCAGTGGTTCAGGTAATCGACGTCACCGCCATGGAGGATACCGGCAAGGTGATTTTTGGCACTACCGTGCATCTGTTAAATATGGACACTGACGAAGAAGTGACATACCAGATCGTTGGTGAAGACGAAGCCGACATCAAGGCCGGCAAGCTCTCGGTTTCTTCTCCGATTGCCCGCGCGCTGGTGGGCAAGCGTGCCGACGACGTGGTCGCTATCCGCATCCCTTCGGGTACGGTGGAGTACGAAATTACCAAGGTGGAATACATCTGAGGTAGTTCGAACACAAAAAAGCCGGCGCGGGATTCCCCTGACCGGCTTTTTTGTTACTGCGATTTAGCCACGGAATCCTCGGAAGAACACGGAAAAAAGAAGAGATTAAAAGATTTTTTGCCACGAAATCCACGAAAGAACACGAAATTTAAGACAAAGATATTCTAGTTTTTCAGTCATTAATCTTTGTTCGTGTTTTTTCGTGGATTTCGTGGCGAAACAGTCCTTATCTTTTGCTTTTTCCGTGTTCTTCCGTGGATTCCGTGGCAAAAATCACTTGTTTTTCATGAGATTGGATAGTTTCGGGTTTGGTTTCTTGGCCCGGCGCAGGATCACGGCGATTTTACCGATGGTCTGCACCAGTTCGGCCCTGGAGCTTTCGCACAGCGCCTGAATGGCTTCCTGACGGGCTTCGCGGTCCTGGCTGGCCACTTTGATCTTGATCAGCTCGTGATCATTCAGGGCGCGGTCCAGTTCATCCTGGAGTCCCTCAGTAAGGCCTTTGTCGCCAACGATGATGACGGGCTTAAGGTTGTGGGCAATTGCCCGGTACTCCCGGCGCTGTTCCGGTGACAAACTCATGATGCAATCTCTTTATCGGTGCGATTAACAAAAGGTCAGCGGCATATCGGCTGACAACGTCGTATAATTCACCGATTGTAACAGATAGATTCCCGCCACAAATGGCTGTAATCACTTACAAGCCCGGGTTGATGGTGGTGATTTCGGTAACAGGTTGATTTTGGCTCTCCGAAGGGCCGGTAATCGCTGACAGAATGAACGTTCTGAAGATGTCAGGGTCAATATGTAAGTTGCGTCGAGATTGTCTTAAAGCACTTTTATCGTGGTCGAGGTGTTTGAATTACCGCTGGTTTTTGGGTGTTTTCGGGACAGACGTTGTAATTTCAGATATGGCGCCCAATATGAGTGGTATGTCGGTTGGTTACGGATAGGCCGTTTCTGGTAGGCGAACGTACAATTAATGTAAGGTGTCCGAAAAGAGTTGGTGGCTTCGCGGCTGCAGCTCTGCAATCCACAGGTGATGATCCTTGAACGATATGGCAAAAAATCTGGTTTTATGGCTAGTAATAGCCGCCGTGCTGCTGATGGTGTTTCAGAATTTCACTCCCACCACCAGCGGGCAACAAGTCAATTATTCACAGTTTGTGGAGATGGTCCAGGAGGGCCAGGTCCGGCAGGTGACGATTGATGGCCTGCAGGTTCAGGGCGTCCGCAGTGACGGCTCCCAGTTCCAGTCAGTCCGTCCGCAGGTCGCTGACAACAAACTGATGGATGATCTGCTCGCCAATAGCGTCGAAGTGATTGGTAAGGAGCCCGACCGCCAGAGTCTGTGGACTCAGTTACTGGTGGCGGCCTTCCCGATTCTGATTATCATCGCGCTGTTTGTCTTCTTCATGCGTCAGATGCAGGGCGGAGGTGGTGGTAAAGGCCCCATGTCCTTTGGCAAGAGCAAAGCCAAACTGATGAGTGAAGATCAGATCAAAACCACTTTTGGCGACGTCGCCGGTGTGGATGAGGCCAAGGAAGATGTTAAGGAACTGGTGGACTTCCTGCGGGATCCCAGCAAATTCCAGCGTCTTGGCGGTAGCATCCCCAAGGGCGTGCTCATGGTGGGCCAGCCCGGTACCGGTAAAACCCTGCTCGCCAAGGCGATTGCCGGCGAAGCCAAGGTACCGTTCTTCTCGATCTCCGGTTCGGACTTTGTCGAAATGTTTGTCGGCGTGGGCGCATCCCGGGTCCGTGACATGTTCGAGCAGGCCAAGAAGCAGAGCCCCTGTATTATCTTCATCGACGAGATCGACGCAGTCGGTCGTCATCGTGGTGCCGGCATGGGTGGCGAGACAGAAGACTTGGCTATATCTACGAAAAGGCCGTTTCAGTTTATAGACGGGTCTGTTAGCGTAGCAGATGCAGACTATGCCGAGATAACGTCGTTTACACTGAATTATAATAACAATCTTGAAACAGATCAGTTTGTTATGAACGGCGACGACCGCCAGGCTGAGATTGAACCACAGAAGCGGGAGATCACGCTTGACATGGAAACTCGGTATTCTACTACTACGAATGAGACACGTTCTACGTACTTCAAGACAGGATCTTCAGTTGCTATTGAAGCGACGTTCGAGAGTACCGAGGAGATATAGACCGGATATAATTATACTATAACGGTTTCTTGCCCGAAATGTTACATTACCGAAGCCTCGCCAGTAGTAGGTGGGCCGGACAGGATAACGCAAACGCTAGCTTTACGGGCTGCGGAAGGTACAAGCCCGGCAATTACGATAACGTTACGAGACGGGCAAGATACGAAGTATATAACTTAGGAGGTTACAGATGGGCGTTAAGTTTTCAGAGTTGAAAGGAAAAGGATTGTTTAAGGTTAGGATATATCTTTCGGAGGCGTTCCCGGAAGCTATGAAAGAATACCGCAAGATGTACGAAGATGCGTACATAGAGATGCGGGAGCCTACAGCAGCGGAGGCTACACTATTACAAGAAGGCGGGGCAGAGGGAGCAGCGGCAGCGGTGCTTAATAAATTATCTGATTGCTTGCTATCGCATAACTTCATAGAAGACGATGGAAGACCTGCGAAGAAAGACCAGGTTGTTGAATTGATAGTTGAAAGCTCTACCATTGCAACGTACGTAATGCAGACCTGGGTAAACAGCCTCCCTTTAGCGCAGCGGAAAAGCGGGAACTCCGAGAAGCCGCAAAGTGCATAATAAACGGTGAATTCGTACACGCTTCTGTTGCTGAGTACGTTAAAAAATGGCGATGGATGATTGAGAGTGTTATGTTATACATGAACGCTGATAACGGTTCGTTGATGGTGCCTGTTTGCGGCGGGATGTTTGACACTCCTATTCGTACGATG
>JAWOAO010000265.1:0-10641 GCA_046498485.1 Marinobacter sp.
TCGGTATTAACCTCCCTGATAGTTGCTGTAACGTTAACGCCTGTTTTATGTTCCTATTTGCTGAATAATGAAAAACTGCTGAACAAACAAGCAGAAGGAACACGTGTGGAGCGCTGGTTACAGATCCGAAGCCGATGATGGTCTTGCAACAGATCAGTGTGGGCTGCCCGGTGTTGGCGCGAGCCTGTTCAATCGCGGCGCGGATAGCGTCGGCATCGTGACCGTCAACGGCCGGGATAACCTGCCAGCCGTAGGATTCAAAACGCTGTGGCGTATTGTCGGTGAACCAGCCTTCCACTTCGCCGTCGATGGAAATGCCGTTGTCGTCATAAAAGAACACCAGCTTGCCCAGGCCCAGCGTGCCGGCCAGAGACGCGACTTCGTGGGAGATGCCTTCCATCAGGCAGCCGTCGCCCAGGAAGGCGTAGGTGTAGTGGTCAACAATGTCATGGCCGGGGCGGTTGAACTGAGCCGCCAGCGACTTTTCAGCCAGGGCAAAGCCGACGGCGTTGGCAATGCCCTGACCCAGCGGACCGGTGGTGGTTTCAATGCCCGGGGTGTAACCGTATTCCGGATGACCCGGGGTTTTTGAGTGCAGCTGACGGAAGTTCTTGATGTCGTCAATCGATACGTCGTACCCGCTCAGGTGCAGCAGGGAATACTGCAGCATGGAGCCATGACCATTCGACAGGACGAAGCGATCACGATTGGCCCATTGCGGGTTGGCCGGGTTGTGGCTGAGATAGTCATTCCACAGCACCTCGGCGATATCCGCCATACCCATGGGCGCACCCGGGTGGCCGGATTTGGCTTTCTGAACCGCATCCATGCTCAGCGCGCGAATGGCGTTGGCGAGATCTTTACGAGATGGCATTGACAATTCTCCAGTGTTTTTCAGGAAAAGACTTCAAGCTGCAATTACCGCTTAAAAAGAAGTCGCGTATTTTCGCCGATTAGGGCGGGCCGGGGCAAATCCATATGTAGTGGTTTACCGATGGGCCTGCCACAAAATCGCGAAACCGTATGAATTTTAAAGAATGATAAATCTATATCAAAATATTTTGATATGGCTATTGATCGATCGATCGAACGCCCCTACACTTGCCCTCCATGACATCACTCAAAGCACCCAGACCTGAAACCTCTTCAATAGACGCCCTGGCACCGATCTTCAAAGCGAGCGGTGATCCTTTGCGCCTGGAGATTCTTCGGGTGTTGCGCCGCGACACCTTCGGCGTGCTTGAGTTGAGCCAGCTGTTTGATATGCGCCAGTCCGGCATGAGCCACCATCTGAAAGTAATGCACAAGGCCGGGCTGCTGGAACCCCAGCGCGAGGGCAACGCCATTTTCTACCGCCGTCCGTTGCATCTGGACAGCGACAAACTGACCGATCAGGCCATCCGGCAAATTTTTCAAACCGTCGACCGTGTGCCCCTGCTGCCACAGCTGGAAGCGAAAATTGAAGAGATCCGGGGCCAGCGTGCGGAACAGTCCCAGGCATTTTTCTCCCGCCACTCCGGGCAGTTTCGGGAAAAGCAGGAGTTGATCGCTGCATTTGGTCTGTACGCAGAGCCAACGGCCGGGCTGATCCGCAAGCGGGCCAGCCAGCAGGCGTGGCGCAGCGTGCTGGAGATCGGCCCCGGCGAAGGCGGCTTTCTGCCGGTCTTGTCGGAACTGTTCGAACACGTGGTGGGCCTGGATAACAGCAAAGACATGCTGGCCAAGGCGACCCGTACCTGCATTGATGAACGGCTGAATAACGTCGACCTGATTGAGGGGGTCACCGACACAGTTCTGGCCCGGGGCGACGCCTTTGATCTGATTGTCGCGAACATGGTGCTGCACCATGTGCCCAGCCCGGCCGATATCTTTCTGGACGCAGCAGCCCTGATGAACAACGGCGGCTGTCTGATTGTCAGCGACCTGTGCCGCCACGATCAGGACTGGGCCAAAGCCAACTGCGGTGACCTCTGGCTGGGCTTTGAGCCGGAAGAACTGACCGCCTGGGCGGTAGACGCCGGCCTGAGTGCCGGTGAGCAACTGTTTATCGGCCTGCGCAACGGCTTCCAGGTGCAGGTACGGGAATTCTGGAAAACAGCAAAAACCGTCTGAAGCTCCCACAGACACGGGCATATCTAAAAACTTTGATATAGGTGTACGTAGTAATACTGACCCCTGACATCCACCAAGGCAACCGGCAGGTCAACTCTGACCAGGCCGGTACGAATATGAAAACGCTCACAGAGGAGCACTAGTATGTCTGACTACAATGTTTTCACTTCCGAATCGGTCTCTGAAGGCCATCCGGACAAACTTGCCGACCAGATCTCCGATGCGGTGCTGGACGCCATTCTGACCGACGACCCGCACGCCCGTGTGGCCTGTGAAACCATGGTAAAAACCGGTGTTGCTATCGTTGGCGGTGAGATTACCACCAACGCCTGGGTAGACCTGGAAGACCTGGTGCGTGGCGTGATCAAAGACGTAGGCTACACCTCCTCTGATGTCGGTTACGACGGCGACACCTGTGGCATCATCAACATCATCGGCAAGCAGTCCGTCGACATCGCCCAGGGCGTTGACCGCCAGAAACCGGAAGACCAGGGCGCCGGCGACCAGGGCCTGATGTTCGGCTACGCCAGCAACGAAACCGACGTGCTGATGCCAGCGCCGATCACCTTTTCGCACCGACTGGTACAACGCCAGGCCGAAGCCCGCAAAAGCGGCCTGCTGCCCTGGCTGCGCCCGGACGCCAAGAGCCAGGTCACCTGCCGCTACCAGAACGGCCAGGTGGTCGGTATCGATGCCGTGGTTCTGTCCACCCAGCACGATCCGGACGTTACCCAGGCCGACCTGAAAGAAGCGGTGATGGAACTGATCGTCAAACACGCGCTGCCGGCTGAACTGCTGCATAAAGACACCCAGTTCCACATCAACCCGACCGGCAAGTTCGTGATCGGCGGCCCGGTCGGCGATTGTGGCCTGACCGGCCGCAAGATCATCGTCGACACCTACGGCGGCATGGCCCGCCACGGCGGCGGCGCTTTCTCGGGCAAAGACCCGTCCAAGGTTGACCGTTCCGCGGCCTACGCTGGCCGTTACGTGGCCAAGAACATCGTGGCCGCCGGCCTGGCCGAAAAGTGCGAGATTCAGGTGTCCTACGCCATCGGCGTGGCGCAGCCGACGTCGATCTCCCTGAACACCTTCGGCACCGGCAAGATCAGCGACGACAAGATTGTTGATCTGGTGCGCGCGCATTTCGACCTGCGCCCGTATGCGATCACCAACATGCTCGACCTGCTGCACCCGATGTATCGCCAGACCGCAGCCTACGGCCACTTCGGGCGCGAGCCGTTCGAGATGACCGTTGGTGACAAGACGTTTACTGCCTTCCCGTGGGAAAAGACGGACCGCGCTGCAGCTCTGAAAGACGCTGCCGGCATTTAAGACCAAACCGTAGTCAAGGGCGTATTCAACACCTCACAGAGACTGAATACGCCAAACCAGAATTGACAGGAGCACACCATGAGCACTCCAGCACAACAGCTGAAAACTTTCGAAGACTACAAAGTCCGCGACATCACTCTCGCAGACTGGGGCCGTAAAGAAATCAAAATCGCCGAAGGCGAAATGCCAGCGCTGATGAAGCTGCGCGAGAAATACAAAGCAGAGCAGCCGCTGAAAGGCGCCAACGTCATGGGCTGCATCCACATGACCATCCAGACTGCCGTGCTGATTGAGACGCTGGTAGAGCTTGGCGCCAACGTGCGCTGGTCCTCGTGCAACATCTTTTCTACCCAGGATCAGGCCGCGGCCGCGGTTGCTGCCCAGGGCATTCCGGTATTCGCCTGGAAAGGTGAAACCGATGAAGAATACGAATGGTGCCTGCACAAAACCGTGGGCGCCGACGTAGACGGCTGGCAGCCGAACATGATCCTGGATGACGGCGGCGATCTGACCGAACTGCTGCACAACGAATACCCGCAGGTCATCAGCAACTGCCACGGCGTCACCGAAGAAACCACCACCGGCGTACACCGCCTGCAGGAAATGCTGCGCGACGGCACCCTGAAGATCCCGGCAATCAACGTCAACGACTCGGTCACCAAGGCCAAAAACGACAACAAGTACGGTTGCCGTCATAGCCTGAACGATGCCATCAAGCGTGCCACTGACCACCTGATGTCCGGCAAGAAAGCGCTGGTGATTGGTTATGGTGATGTCGGCAAAGGCTCCGCAGCCTCGCTGCGTCAGGAAGGCATGATCGTAAAAGTGACCGAGGCCGATCCGATCTGCGCCATGCAAGCCTGCATGGACGGCTTTGAAGTGGTGTCGCCGTACATCGACGGCGTCAACACCGGCACCGAGCAAGGCATCAATGCCCTCCTGCTTGGCACCACCGACATACTGGTCACCACCACCGGCAACGTCAATGTGTGCGACGCCAACATGCTGAAAGCCCTCAAGAACGGCGCTGTCGTATGCAACATCGGTCACTTCGACAATGAGATCGACACCGCCTACATGCGCAAGAACTGGGAGTGGGACGAGGTTAAACCGCAGGTCCACCTGATTTACCGGGACAAAGCCGCTAACGACCACCTGATTCTGCTGTCGGAAGGCCGTCTGGTAAACCTGGGCAACGCGACCGGTCACCCGTCCCGGATCATGGATGGCTCCTTTGCCAACCAGGTGCTGGCGCAGATGCACCTGTTCGAGCGCAAGTTCGCCGACCTGCCAGAAGACGCCAAGGCCAAAGGCGTCTACGTTCAGGTACTGCCCAAGCACCTGGACGAAGAAGTGGCCCGCGCCATGGTCGAAGGCTTTGGTGGCGTGATCACCAGGATGACACCGGATCAGGCCAACTACATTGGCGTGCCGGTCGAAGGCCCGTACAAGCCGGAAACTTACAGGTACTAAGCGGAAGCAATCATGGAATCCCAGACGCAATTCAAGCGCCGCTTCAGCTTTGAGTTTTTTCCGCCCAAGACCGACCAGGGCAAGGAAAAGCTCCAGGCCGTGCGGAATCAACTGGCCGAGGTGAACCCGGATTTTTTCTCGGTCACCTTTGGCGCCGGTGGTTCCACCCGGGATCGCACCATTGAAACCGTGCTCAGCCTGCACCAGCAGGGCATTTCCACAGCTCCGCACCTGTCCTGCGTGGGTGGCACCCGCGTAGAGATTGCAGAACTGCTGGACCTGTACAAAGAGCACGGTATCAACCGGATCGTCGCCCTGCGCGGCGACCTGCCCTCAGGTATGGGGGCTTCTGGTGAGCTGCGTTACGCCAACGAGCTGGTGGAATTTATCCGGCAGCACAGCGGGGATCACTTCAACCTGGAAGTGGCCGCCTACCCGGAGTTCCACCCTCAGGCGCGCAGCGCGGAAGAGGATCTGAAGAACTTTGCCCGCAAGGTACAGGCCGGTGCCAACAGCGCCATCACCCAGTACTTTTTCAATGCGGACAGCTACTTCTACTTCATCGACCGTCTGGAGAAGATGGGCGTCACCATTCCGGTGGTGCCGGGCATCATGCCCATCGTCAACTTCTCCAGCCTGGTGCGCTTCTCCGACATGTGCGGCGCTGAAATCCCGCGCTGGATTCGCAAGCAGCTGGAAGCTTACGGCGATGACAGCGACAGCATCCGCCAGTTCGGTGAAGAAGTGGTCACGCGCATGTGTGAAAAGCTGCTCCAGGCCGGCGCGCCGGGGCTGCATTTCTACACGCTGAATCAGGTTGAGCCGAGTCTTTCCATCTGGAAGAATCTGGGCATCACCGATCGCGAGAAAATCGCCTTCTGAGCAGGATTTCCTGACGCCCTCTCCCTCCCCGGGAGCGGGCTTTTATTTCTGGCCTTTTCATAACCTCCTGATTTTCTGCAAATCCTCATTTCTTGGTCTAGAGTGTATTTGATGCATCCCCATCAACGCTCCCCGCTGGGCATGGATACGACCTTGTGCCTGAGCGGATCGCCTTGCCGGGCAGAGGGAGCATAAAAAAACAGAAAGGAGAAAGCATGAGCACGAAATGGCTGAAAACCCTGGGCGCTAGCCTGACATTGTCGATTGCCGCAACCTCTGCCAGCGCAGAAACCCTGCGGGTGGTCACCGATCCCAGCTTCGTTCCATTTGAAATGATGGACCAGGAAACCGGAGAAATGATCGGCTTCGACATGGATATTATTGCCAAAGTGGCCGAACGCGCGGGCTTTGATTACAACCTGAACACCATGGACTTCAACGGCATTATACCGGCGCTGCAGACCGGCAACGTGGATATTGCCATTGCCGGCATCACCATTACCGAAGAGCGTGGGCAGATCGTGGATTTTTCTGACCCGTACTACGATTCCGGCCTGCGCATCCTGGTTCGGGAGGGTGATGACGTTGAGGAGCTGTCTGACCTGGAAGGCAAAAAAATCGGTACCAAGATCGGCAGCACCAGCTATGACTTCCTGATGAAAAACCTCGATGACAATGACGGTGTCACGCCCTACCCGGGCAGCTCCGACATGTACATGGCGCTGATGTCTCGGGCCATGGACGCGGTGTTTTACGACGCCCCCAACGTAGGTTACTTCGCCAGCACCCGTGGCGAAGGCCAGGTAAAAACCGTCGGCCCGCTGTATGAAGGCCAGCAATACGGCATCGCCCTGAAAAAAGGCAGTGAATGGGTGGGCCCGGTCAACGAAGCACTGGCTGAAATCAAGGCAGATGGCACCTACAAAACCATCTATGAAAAATGGTTTGGCCCGATGCCTGAAGACCAATAAACCTCCACTCGTTCCGGTCAGGGTGCACAACACCCTGACCGGTTCCTCCCAATCCAACGGAGATTCGCACTGTGGAATTCCAGTTTCAGTTTGACTGGCAGGCAGCGATCAATGCCATTCCCTTTCTGGCCAAAGGGATCCCTTACACTCTGATGATTTCCTTCGGTGGCCTGGCCATCGGTTTTGCGCTGGGGATATTTTTCGGCTTGCTCAGCATCAACAAGAAGTGGTTTTTGCGCTGGCCGGCCACCGCTTACATCGAAATCTTTCGCGGCACCCCGATTCTGGTTCAGGTGCTGTTTATCTTCTACGGCCTGCCGGACCTGATCGGAGCCCCGATAGATCCGCTCACCGCAGGCATTGCGGCCATCGCCCTGAACTCCGGCGCCTACATATCAGAAGTGGTACGTGGCGGCGTACAGTCTATCGACAAAGGCCAGAACGAAGCCGGACTGTCGCTTGGTCTGTCACGCACCCAGACGTTCTGGTCCATCATCTGGCCCCAGGCCTTCCGCCGCATGATTCCGCCACTGGGCAACCAGGCCATTGTCAGCATCAAGGACACCTCGCTGTTCTCGGTGATTGGCGTGGGCGAACTGGTACGCCAGGGACAAGTGTACATTGCCAGTACCTTCACCGCGTTTGAGGTGTATTTTGTGGTGGCGCTTATGTACCTGGCAATCACCCTGTCATTGTCTCTGGTGCTGCGGTTAGTCGAGCGCCGCGGCCTGATTTCTGTCTGAAGGAACGTCACCCATGACTCAGATTGTAAAAATGAAGGGCATGAACAAGTACTTCGGCAAATTGCATGTCCTCGCAGATATTGACCTGACCGTTGAACAGGGTGAAGTGGTGGTGATCATCGGTGCCAGCGGCTCCGGTAAATCCACTCTGATCCGCTGCGTCAACGGCCTGGAAGCATACGAATCCGGAACCCTCGAGGTAGACAACCACCCTCTGGCACCCAAAGCCGGCAATCAGAAGTCCCTGGCTGAAATCCGCAAACAGGTGGGCATGGTGTTCCAGCAGTTCAACCTGTTCCCGCACCTGACGGTGAAAAAGAACATCATGCTGGCCCCCATGAAGGTAAAAAATGCGGCTCAGGTTGTGGCTAACGCCACCGCCGAGCGGCTGCTGGAGCGGGTTGGCATCAGCGATCAGGCCAACAAGTACCCTGGCCAGTTGTCGGGCGGCCAGCAACAACGGGTCGCCATTGCCCGGGCGCTGGCGATGGAACCCAAGCTGATGCTGTTCGACGAACCCACCTCAGCGCTGGACCCGGAAATGATCGGTGAGGTGCTGGACGTCATGCGAGAACTGGCGAAAGACGGCATGACCATGATGGTGGTCACCCACGAGATGGGCTTTGCCCGGGAAGTGGCAGATCGGGTGATCTACATCCATGAAGGCCGGATTGTCGAAGAAGGCAGCCCGGCCGAGGTCTTCGACAACCCCCAGAACGAGCGCACCCAGGCCTTTCTGTCCCGGGTGCTGGCGCACTAGAAAGCCGACATCGCGTCCTGCAGATCGCGCTTCAGTTCCTCGGCCTCGGTAATCCACACAGTTTTATCGAGGCCCGGGAACACGCCTACCTCCAGTCCATCTTTGGTCAGCCCTGGCACCCACTTCCTGAAAAAGTCCGGTAGCGAGATGCTCTTGGGCGACAGATCTTCCGCGTCCTTGGCATAGTCCAGAGCGAACGCCGAGGCAGGCCATACCGGCAGGTATTCCACGCCATCTTCCTCCGATGAGATTTTCAGAAACCGGCTCTCGGTGTTCACCAGAATCCAGATTTCCCGTTCTTCCCCCACCTGGCTCAGAAAGTAGTCGTAACGTTCTTCGCCATCCAGACCAAGTACCTCGGCCAAACCGTCATTGCTCATAAAGTCGCTCTCTGTGTCATGTTCTTGGAGCCGCTCAGCAACCAGGGCTTCATGCCCGGGCGAGGCGGAACAGTAATTCCGGCGACAGCCGTTTAACCCAGAGCGCCGCCATTTCCTTACCTTTTCCCACCGGGATCTCACGCTTCTTTGCCTGAAGACCCTTGAAGACCACGTCAGCGCATTCAGTCACATCCATACCACCGGCAATATCGTCGTCCAGTTTGCCATAGGTCGAGCCATCACCGGCCAGGGCATTACGGGAAATGTCGGTGCGAATAAATCCCGGAGTAATGGTTGAAACATACACCCCCTCACCTTCCACTTCTGTCCGTAAGGCATCGAAAAAGCCCATCACGGCGTGCTTTGCCGCGCAGTAACCCGTTCGTGTTGGCGCGCCCACCTTGCCGGCGACGCTCGAAGTCACTGCCAGATGCCCGGAACCGCGCTCCAGCATATGCGGCAGTACCGCCTTGGTCAGTGCGATCTGGCCCATCACATCCACATCCATCAGTTTCTGATAGACCGCCATGTCTGTGTCTTTGCACAAGGAGCGTTGTGACACACCGGCATTATTGATCAGCAGGTCAACGTTGCCAAAGCTATCCAGTACCGTCTGAACCTTGCCCGGCAGGGCTGCCCAATCGGTCACGTCCAGCGGCAGCACCAACACCTGATCGGCGGCGAGCCCGGCATCCCGGCAACGACCCGCAACGCGCTCCAGTTCGCTCTCACGCCGGGCGGACAACACCAGGCGGGCGCCAGCCTTTGCAAACCGTAAGGCAAGCGCCTCGCCGATGCCGGAAGAAGCTCCGGTAATCCAGACAATTTGTGCGGGCATGGCCTTTCCTCAAGAATCTTCAGTTATCAACCAGCCGGGCCCTTACACGGGGCAGCTGGGCGGGGTAATTTTCCTGGATAAACGTGATCAGTCCCTCACGGATAGCGCACCGCAGATCCCAGTTCCTTGTGGAATCTGCTGCGCTCATCAGAAAGCGCAGCTGCAGAGCCTGATCACTGGCATCGGTAACCTGAACCGAGGCCAGTTTGCCGTCCCATAGCGGCGATTTGACCAACAACCGGTTGAATTCCTGCCGGAGCTGCTCCACCGGCATGGTGTAATCCACCCAGATAAACACCGCGCCCAGCAGCTCAGTCGAGTTTCTCGACCAGTTCTGGAACGGGTTTTCAATAAACCACTGCAAGGGAATGACCAGGCGCCGAAGATCCCAGATCCTGACCACCACGTAGGTGGCGGTCACTTCTTCAACCCAGCACCATTCTCCCTGCACGTGGAGCACATCGTCTATACGAAAAGGCTGAGTGAGTGCAATCTGCATCCCTGCCAGCAAGTTACTCAGTACCGGGCGAGCGGCAAAGCCAAGGATCAGACCGCCGACACCGGCGGAAGCCAGCAGGCTTGCCCCCATGTGCTGGACGGATTCAAAGGTCATCAGTGCCGCGCCGAGCCCGACAATCACAATCAAAATATTCAGCGCCCGAACCAGAAACCGGGTCTGGGTTTCAACCTTGCGCGCTCGTTTCCACTGGCCTTCGAGCACCGGATTCAATGCCACGATGACCTCGCCTATGGCAGAGGTTAACCGGACCGCCGCCCAGGTAACGGCAAGAACCAGCAACAGTGTGGTGGTTTGCTGAACGGCCAACAATAAGGGCAGGTCTGCTGGCGCCACTTTCAGTGACCCGGTCAACGCCAGCAGACAGAACACTATGCCAAGGGCCCCGGCAGCCGCATCAAGAAACAATCGCAGCACGGTTCTTGATTCGGAGAAATGGCGAAAAACCGCCAACGCCAGCCGATAGACAACATAGGTGATCAGCACCGCAAGAATGGCCGAACCCGCGGGCCACCACCATGCTCTAACACCCGCTTCAAACGCTTCCAGCATCAGCCCTCCAGCAGCCCGACTTTGGCCATAATCAACAAATCAGCCGCTCCTGGATCGGGCAGCCTGAATCTCTGGAAG
>JAWOAO010000482.1:0-3255 GCA_046498485.1 Marinobacter sp.
TTCGTCAATGTGGGCTGTGGGTCACCGTGAACCAGTTTTGTCGTGCTGGTCAGCCTGGAGGTAGGTTCCATCATTCTGTTGCTGGGAGCCCTGGTTATTGCAGAGCTGGAGCTCAGTGAGCGAGCAGGTTTGCCATGGTATGTCAGCCTGGACTGACGACAGCCAAGGTCAACGCTCTGGGTGAATCCGGGGTCGTTCGGGTGGAGGCCCTGGCACCGCTAACGCGGTCAGTCAAACAGCGATAGCTGATCATTCCTTGCATTCTTCGCATTTGCTGGCCGCTTTTGCACTGGCCCCTTGCGGCTGCCGTGCAGCGTCAGCACGCGGCTGGTTTCTTGCTGGCTGACCTGCTGCTTGCGAAAGTCTCCGACCGCCTTGCGAGCCGCCCGGGCTGCCTGCTCATGGTCGCACACTGGCGCAATGTAGGTGTTGCCACCGAACCGCGCCTTCTGGGCCGGCGTCATCAGCCACGGGGTGTGGATCATCTCGGTGGGCACCCCGGCCAGTTCCGGAATCCAGCGGCGGATGAATTCACCTTCCGGGTCCAGTTTCTGGCTTTGCAAGACCGGGTTGTAGATCCTCAGCGCGTTAATGCCGGTCAGGCCCGATTGCATCTGGGTCTGGGAGTAATGAATGCCTGGCTCGAAATCGGTGAACAATCGCGCCAGGTGCAGGGCCGGATCACGCCAGTGCAGCCATAACTGATAGCTGGCCACCGCCATCAGCATCGCCCGCATCCGGAAATTGAGCCAGCCGGTGTGCTGAAGGCTGCGCATGCAGGCATCCACCAGAGGCCAGCCGGTCTGGCCTTGCTGCCAGCGCTGCAGACGCTCAGCGTTATTGGGTCTGGTTTTCAGACCCTCCAGTTCCCGGTGCATGGCGCGGAATTCCAGTTCCGGCTCGTCTTCCAGCTTCTGGATAAAGTGACAATGCCAGTGCAAACGCGAGCGGAAGCTGGTCAGGCTTTTGGTTTTTCGCGGCAGACTGTTGCGGTGCTCGCCGGCGGCTTTGGCACCCTGATACACCTGGCGCAGGCTGACGGTGCCGTAGGCCAGGTGCGGGCTCAGGCGGGAACAGGCGCGGACCGCGGTGAGCGGGCTGGAGATGTTGTACTGGTAGCCAACACAGCGGCGGTCCAGGAAGGAGGCGAGCAGTTTTTTGCCGCGCAGGCTGCCGCCCGCCTGCCGGTCCGGACAGTGGTCGGGCAAGACCAGGTTCGGGGCAGAGCTGTCCTGTTGCGGCGGCTGGTTTGAGCCGATGCCCGGAATCACCGTCGGGGCGCCCAGCACCGGCTGGCGCATCAGCTGGCTCCAGGCTTTGTCCCAGACGTCCCGGTCTTGCAGCCGGCGCACCACGCCAAACTGAGTCCACTCCCGGAACTCCACCTGATGTTCCGAGCACCAGCCGATGACACTTCGGTCGCGCTCGAAGGTCCAGAGCCCACCCGTTTCCTGATGGCAGAACACACGCTCGATCGAGTGGCTCGCCTTGAGCTGCTTGAGCGCGTCAACGGCCGACCCGCGCATCACCACTAACTGGCTGCCGGCTTTGCGCAGTTGCTGATCGAGGTCATCCAGAGAGTCCTGGATAAATCGCCACTGGCGACCGCTGGTGTCGGGTTGCTGCCAGTAGTCGTCCTCGATCACGTACAGCGGAATGACCGGCGCTCCCAAGGTGGCGGCCGCCACCAGCGGGGCGTGATCACTGGTACGCAGGTCCCGTTTGAACCAGACCACCGTGGTCAAGGTTGGCCACTCCGGGAACGCCGGCAGCGCTCGCTGCAGTAGCGGACGTTGTCCCAGTCTTTTGCCCATTTCTTGCGCCAGGTAAACGGGCGCTGACAGACCGGGCAGGTTTTTTCAGGCAGGTGTGGTTTTTTGTGCATCGACGGTTTTTACGTTTTACTGAAAGAGTGAAACTCAATATACGTGACTGATGTGTTGCAGGTTTTCTTATGGCCAGATTCAATGAAGGGTTACTACCACCAACCGTGCTGATCTTTGACTGGCACGGCACCTTGGTAGACACCCACGATGCCATGTTCAGTGCCATGGAGGAGATGCTGCCGCAGCTGGAGGAGCTGGGCCTGGTCGAGCAGTTGCTGCCGGAGGCGCAATGCCGCACCCAGGACGATGCCCGGCTGGTGCGCTACATTCGCATCTTCCGCCGTTTGCATCCGCGTATTCTGGCCGAGCGCCGGGTGTCCAGGACCGACATTTTCAATGCCATTTTCGGAGACAACAAAGCGGCCAAGTTGATCGCGCATCAGGCCTACAACACCGCTTACCGAAAGTGTTTCGGTCAGGTGAAACCGTTTCAGCCGGGTGCCTATGAGTACCTGTCAGCGTTGAACGCGATGGGGGTCAGGCTGGCGGTGTCCACCAACCGTAACCGGGAGTTTCTGGATAAAGAACTGGCTATGGTGGATGAAGGCCGCTGGCGCCACCTGTTCGACGCCACCGTGTGCGCCGATGATGTCACCGAGTACAAGCCGGACCCGCAAGTGCTTTTGAAAGCACTGGAGAAGCTGGGGCTGCCCGCCAATGAGCAGGCCTGGTACGTCGGCGACAGCTATGTCGATATGCTCACCGCGCATCATGCCGGAATATCCGGTATTTTCTACAACGGTGCCGACTGGCAGCCGGACCGGATCGACAGCTGGTTCACCCGGCGGGATGCCCCCGCGGCCATTCTGGACAACTTTGAGGATCTGATGGACCTGCTCGGTTTGCTGGAACGGGAGCACCCGGAAGCCTTCACCGAAAAACCGGCGGCGGTCCGGCCGAAGCCGTTCCCCGCACCCGAGCGCCCGCAGCCTCGCATCGAGCCGGATTGGCACCCGGCGGTGGTGAGGCTGACCCGCCCGGCGGTGGTGTTGTTCGACTGGCACGCCACCCTGGTGGACACGCTGGATGCCATGTACCACGCGGTGGATGACATGCTGCCGGACTTCCACACCCTGGGCCTGATGGAGCGCATGGTGGCGCCGGAAGACAGCAAAACCCCGGAGGATGCCCGGCTGGTGGCCTACGTCCGCGAATTTGCCAAACTGCACCCGAAGGTAAAGGCCGACCGGAAAATCTCCCGCACCGACATCTTCGAAGTGCTGTTCGGCGACGATCAGGACGCCAAGCAGATAGCCCACACGGCGTTCAATCACCATTACCGTACTCACTACGGCACCGTAAAGGCGTTTGAGCCGAGAGTCCGGGATGTTCTGGAGGGCCTGCACCGGCTCGGGATTCAGGTGGGGGT
>JAWOAO010000016.1:0-7548 GCA_046498485.1 Marinobacter sp.
TCCCGCAGGAAGCGCCCCCGGCTCACCGCGTCGTACGAGTAGTCGTGGCACTGTTACGCAACTTACACACAGCAATTTTCCATCTGATCTATTCTGGCTTCCGAAGATTGTTGTAAAGACAGTCGCGCAACCAATCAGCCAGGAAAGTCGATGGCATGCGTATTCTGAGAACCGACGAAGCCCGCTTCGCAGGCCTGCCGGATTATCCTTTCACCGCGAATTACCTGGACGTCGAGCCCGGCCTGCGCATGCACTTCGTTGATGAAGGCCCCGCCGATGCGGCTCCGGTCATCATGCTGCATGGCGAACCCTCCTGGTCCTACCTTTACCGGCACATGATTCCGGTGGTGGCCGAGGCGGGCTACCGGGTACTGGCGCCCGATCTGATCGGTTTCGGGAAGTCCGACAAACCGGCCGACGTGATCGATTACAGCTACCGCAAGCACATGGACTGGTTGACCCGCTGGATTGATAGCCTGAACCTCCACAATATCACTCTGGTGTGTCAGAACTGGGGCTCGTTGCTGGGGCTGAGGCTCGCCGCCGAACACCACCGGCGCTTCAGCCGAATCATCGTCGGCAACGGCATGCTACCCACCGGAGACATTCCGGCTCCGGTGGTGTTCCGGGCCTGGAAGACGTTCGCCAGCCATAGCCCCTGGTTTCCGGTTGCCCGCATCATTCAGCTGGGTACCGAGCGGGCATTGAGTGCCGGAGAGAGGGCCGCTTACGAGGCGCCCTTCCCGGGTGCCGAATTCAAGGCTGGAGCCCGCGCCTTTCCTGCGCTGGTGCCGGTGTCACCGGACGATCCCGCGAGCGCGGCCAACCGTGAGGCCTGGCGAATCCTGGAAAAGTGGCGCAAGCCTTTTATTACCTGCTTCAGTAACGGCGATCCCATTACCCGGGGCGGGGATCGTTACCTGCAACGTCGTATCCCGGGGGCACTGGGCCAGCCCCACATCACCTTGCGCGGCGGGCATTTTCTGCAGGAAGATTCGCCCAGGGAATTCGCCCGCGTTATTCTGGATGCGCTGAAAGCAGAAATGCCGGCCTGACAGCTGACAATAGCAGTGCCCGGGCAACTACTTACCCGGATTATTGGCAAAAGGCGTGTTAAAAACTGTCCAAACCGAATATAATGGCCCCAAACCATGCATTACCTTTGTAATGCGATACCCTTCGAATACCGAGTATATTCATGTCAGAATTGTCTTTTGCCGAACTGGGGCTGGATCCCGCTATACTGGAAGCCGTTGTCGCTGTTGGCTATGAAACCCCGTCGCCCATCCAGGCGCAATCCATTCCAGCCCTGTTGGCCGGCAACAATCTATTGGGCGTTGCTCAAACCGGCACCGGCAAAACGGCAGCTTTTGCACTGCCGTTGCTGAGCCGCATCGATGCCAGCCTCGCCGAGCCCCAGATTCTGGTGCTTACTCCCACACGGGAGCTGGCGATCCAGGTAGCCGAAGCCTTTACGACCTACGCCAGCAAACTCAAGCAATTTCACGTGTTGCCAATTTACGGCGGCCAGGACTTTTCTCCGCAGATCCGCGGCCTCAAGCGTGGCGCCCAGGTTATTGTAGGCACCCCGGGCCGGTTGCTGGATCACCTGCGCAAAAGTACCCTGAAGCTGGACAACCTCCGTGCTTTGGTGCTGGATGAAGCCGACGAAATGCTGCGCATGGGCTTTATCGACGATGTTGAGGCGATTCTGGCGAAGACGCCGCCCACCTGTCAGCGTGCCCTGTTCTCGGCCACCATGCCGGCGCAGATCAAGAAAGTTGCGCAAACCTATCTGAAGAACGCGACGGAAGTGCGCATTGAAAGCGAAACCCGGACCGTTGAGAAGATTTCCCAGTTCGTGCTGCCGGTCTACGCCGAACGCAAACTGGACGCGCTGACCCGCATTCTGGAAGTTGAACCTATCGATGCCGCGATTATTTTCGTGCGCACCAAGGCAGAAACCACCTTGCTGGCGGAAAAACTGTCTGCCCGCGGCCATGCCGTTGCCCCACTGAGCGGCGACCTGAACCAGCGTCAGCGTGAACAGACGGTTGAAGACCTGAAGCGTGGCAAGAAAGACATCATCGTCGCGACCGACGTTGCTGCCCGTGGTCTGGACGTATTACGCATTACCCACGTCATCAACTACGACGTGCCCTACGATACCGAAGCCTATATTCACCGCGTCGGCCGTACCGGCCGCGCCGGCCGTACCGGCAAAGCCATTCTGCTGGTCACGCCTAGAGAACGCAGCTGGCTGCGGACGCTCGAGCGGGCTACCAATTCGCCGATGGAACCGTACCAGCTGCCCTCACCGGCCGCATTGCAGCAAATGCGTGTCGAGCAGTTTGAATCTCAGGTGCTGGGTTTCGCAGACGATCCCCGTGCCCCCAAGGCGATTGCCTTGCTGGACGACATCGCCGAGCGCAACGATATGGACATCTCCGCGGTAGCCGGCGCTCTGGCCTGCTGGATGGAGGCGTCACAGCCGGATTCACTGCCACTGAACCAGCCAGAAGCGTTGCCAGATGTATCCGCCGCCGCACCGCGTCGCGACCGGAAAGGGCCGCCCCCGGGCAAAGGCAATTTCCGCAAGGGCGCGCCCAACAAGAGCTTCCGTAAAGACGGTGGCAAGCCCAATGGCCCTCGCAAAGATGGCCCCAGGGGCAAGCCCGACGGTGCCGGTAAAGGTGGACCGAAGCGCTCCCCGCGCTAATCGGCCCCCTGACGTAGCCGGTCAGTCTGACCGGCTACGTTGATAGACGACAAAACTGTAGTCGTACGGATTATTGTCAGACGCGGAGAAGTCTTCGCGTCCGATCTCCTGCCAGTCATTCCAGTCCACTTCCGGAAAGTAAGCATCCCCGTCTACCTCGGCATGAACCTGGGTAATGTAGATCCGGTCTACCATCGGCAGTGCTTCGGCATAGATCTGACCACCGCCAATAATCATCACCTCCTCTCCGCCTTCTAATTCGGCCTGAGCTTCGGCTTTGACCAGCGCCGCCTCCAATGACCCGGCAGCAACGGTTCCCGCGGGCGCCTGCCATTCCGGATTGCGCGAAATCACCACGTTCATCCGCCTCGGCAAGGGTCGACCAATCGACTCCCAGGTTTTGCGCCCCATAATAATGGGTTTGCCCATGGTAGCCTGCTTGAAGTACCGCAAATCCCCCGGCAGATACCAGGGAAGCTGGTTATTCCGGCCAATAACCCGGTTTCGGGCCATGGCCACGATCAGTGCTTTTCTCATTTCTGGACCTCTAGTGTCGGATTTTGCTGGATCAAGGCCGGGACTTCGGAGGCTGCACTTTAACTACTCAAACCAATCTGAAATCCGCTGCTCAAGCTTTTCGATCATCGAACTCCGTCAGCCGGAGGCAAGGCGGCGGGTGGGGGCTTCCGAAAATGTGCGGAGCCAGGGATGGCGGAGCCAAGCGTACAAGGACGTATTCACAGCGTTTTTCGGAAGCCCCCACCCGCTGCCTTGCCCGCCCCAAGCTATCGGGCCGCCCCCGAGCAAGAGGTCAAATCGCGATGGGCGCCTTGATGCCCGGATAAGGGTCATACCCTTCAAACTCGAAATCTTCGAATTCGTATTCGAAGATGTTTTTCGGTTTACGCTTGATCACCAGTGCTGGCAGCGGCCTGGGCTCACGTTTCAGTTGCTCGAACACGATGTCGTCGGTCAGGTGATTCTGGTACAGGTGGCAGTCGCCGAAGGTATGCACAAACTCGCCGACGTCCAGGTCACACTGCTGGGCGATCATGTGGGTCAGCAGCGCATAGGAGGCAATGTTGAACGGCACACCCAGAAACAGGTCGGCGCTGCGCTGGTACAGCTGGCACGACAGTTTGCCGTCGATCACGTAGAACTGGAACAGGCAGTGGCAGGGCGCCAGCGCCATACGGCCGGCGCGCACGTTGTCCTGCGGGCCGATGGACTCGTCCGGCAGTTCGGCCGGGTTCCAGGCGGAGACGATCAGGCGTCGGGAGTTGGGCTTGGTCCGGATCTGCTCGATGACGTCGCTGATCTGGTCGACAACCCGACCATCGTGGCACTGCCAGCTGCGCCATTGCTTGCCGTAGATCGGGCCCAGATCGCCGTTTTCCAGCGCCCATTCGTTCCAGATCGACACCTTGCGCTCTTGCAGCCAGTTGTTGTCGGTGGAGCCACGCAGAAACCAGAGCAGTTCATAAATGATGCTGCGCAGATGGACTTTCTTGGTGGTGACCAGCGGGAAGCCTTCCTGCAGGTTAAAGCGGATCTGGCGGCCAAACACCGAGCGGGTGCCAACGCCGGTACGATCGCCTTTATCGAAGCCGTTGTCGACGACGTCGTGCATCAGGTCGAGGTAGGTTTTCATGCAGTCTCTCTCCGGTAAGCAATGGCCATCAGGACAGCACCGGCGATGACCATGGGCAGGGACAACACCTGGCCCATAGTGAGCCAGTCAAAGGCCAGATATCCCAACTGCGGGTCGGGCTGGCGGACAAATTCGGTGAGGAAGCGGAACGCGCCGTAACAGACCAGGAACAGGCCAGAGACCGCCATTCGCGGCCGGGGTCTGGACGAGAACCACCATAGAATAGCAAACAGCACCAAGCCTTCCAGGGCAAACTGGTAAAGCTGAGAGGGGTGACGGGCGAGGCTGTCCGGCGCCTGGGGAAAGACCATACCCCAGGGCACATCCGTAGGCTTGCCCCAGAGTTCGCCATTGATGAAGTTGCCGATACGACCAGCACCAAGGCCAACCGGCACCAGGGGTGCAACAAAGTCGGCCATTTTCCAGAAGCCGGTGCCGATTTTTCGACCGAACCACCACATGCCAAGCATGACACCCAGCAGGCCGCCGTGAAACGACATGCCGCCTTCCCAGACTCGCAACAGCCAGAGTGGGTCCGCCAGGAAGCTGTCAAAGTTGTAGAACAACACGTAGCCAACACGGCCGCCGAGGATGACCCCCAGCGCCAGGTAAAACAGCAGGTCACCTACCTGCTCTTCTTGCAAGGGCGACCATGGCTTGCGGCTGCGCACGCGGCCCAGCCACCAGCCAGCGGCGAAACCGAACAGATAGGTCAGGCCGTACCAGTGTATTTGCAGGGGGCCTATGGCAATAGCCACCGGGTCAAACTGGGGGTGTTGCAACATGAATACGCTCTCAGCTCAGCAGGAATCGGAGGCCGACGATCATCAGCACAACCGCAAAAATACGTTTCAGCAGACGACCATCAAGCCGGTGCGCCAATTTCGCGCCAATGCGGGCGAAGAAGACACTGGTGGCGACAATGCCCACCAGCGCCGGCAGGTAAATAAACCCGACACTCAGGTCCGGCCGCTCAGGATGCTGCCAACCGGTCCAGATATTGCCCGCAGCGCCCGCCAGGGCAATGGGCAGGCCCAGGGCCGCGGAGGTGGCCACCGCCTGCTGCATGCGCACATTACACCAGGTGAGGTACGGAACCGATACGGTACCGCCGCCAATGCCGAAAATTGCGGAAATCCAGCCAATCAGTCCACCGGACACGCCCAGGCCAACCAAACCCGGCACATCCCGCCCCGGCTTGGGATTGACTGCCAGTAACATTTTAGCCGCCACCAGGACAGCAAACACGCCAATGATGGTTTGCAACATCGGACCACTAAGCAGGGCTGCTGTCCAGGCACCGATGATCGCACCGAACCCAATGCCGACGGCCATTGGCCGAACCAGGCCCCAGCGAACCGCACCGTGCAGGTGATGAGTGCGTATCGAGCTGAGGGAGGTAAACACAATGGTGGCCAGTGAGGTGCCAATCGCCAGGTGCGCGGTAATTTCCGGGCTGAACCCCTGAAACCCGAAGGTGAAGATCAGCACCGGCACAATGACCAGGCCGCCGCCAATGCCGAACAGGCCTGCCATAGTGCCGGCCACCGCCCCGAGCAGCAGGTACAGAATGATTACGCCAATCAGAGTCATGATTCTCGTTTTATCCCGGGAACAAATCAGGCTGGTATGATACGCATAGTTGCCAGTCCCTGCAGCCTCAGATCATAAAAGGAAGCCAGTCAGACATGTGCCTTATTGCTTTTGCCATTGGTCAGAACCCTCACTTCCCCCTGGTCGTGGCCGCCAACCGGGACGAGTTTTTTCAGCGCCCGACCGCAACCATGGACTGGTGGCGGCCGGTCAGTGGCCAGCCGGTTCTGGCCGGGCGCGATCTGGTATCCGGTGGCACCTGGCTGGCCATCAGTTCCGACGGGCGGGTAGCGGCGGTCACCAATGTCCGTGAAGGCAGTGCCGAAGCCGGCAGTCACAGCCGAGGCGAACTGCCACTGGACGCACTGGACCTGAACACCGATGCCTTGCAGGCTCGTCTGGATGCAGCCCCCGGCCGTTATTCCGGTTTTAATCTGGTGTCGCTAGCAGCCGCTGGCGGCTGGTATTACAGCAATCGGGATGCCCATCCGGGCCGGCACATCCACCGCGGTGTTTACGGCCTTAGCAATCATTTGCTGCAAACGCCCTGGCCAAAACTACTGCGACTTCGCGCGGCCGTCGGCCACTGCGTTGAAACGGCGCGCAAGGATGCCGAACCCCTGCACAGCCAACTGCTGACTCTGCTGCAGGACACCACACCGGCGCCGGATCACAGCTTACCCGACACCGGCGTTGGCGTAGAAACCGAACGTTTTCTGTCGTCACCCTTTATCGTTGGCGATCACTATGGAACCCGGGCCACAACCATCGTCACGGTCTCTGATCAGGGCCAGGTCCAGGTGACCGAACAATCCTGGGGGCCGAATGCCAGGGCACTGGAAAAACGGCAGTTCACCTGGCAGCGATAGCCCGGGGACTCTGATATAATCCGCGCACTTTCTGAATCACCCGACCGGAGGTCGCCCATGGCCAGCGAGAACAACAGCAGCACATCCATTGCCGACTTTGAAAAATCCCTGGACGAGCTGGAAAAGCTGGTTCGCGACCTTGAGCAGGGAGAACTCCCGCTTGAGCAGTCGCTGGCGGCCTTCGAGCGCGGCGTAAAACTGACCCGCGACTGCCAGAGCGCCTTGAAGACCGCCGAGCAGCGCGTCGAGCAACTGGTCCAGAATAGCGACGGCTCGCTGGAAACCCGCCCCTTCTCCGCGGACGACGCCAGCTGATGAGTGACCGCCTGATTCTGGCTTCAGACTTTCTGGAGCAAAGCCGCCAGCAAATTGACCGGGAGCTCGAGCGTTCGATTCGGGCCGGCGCCGCCTCACCACGGCTTGACGAGGCCATGCGCTACAGTGTTCTTGGCGGCGGT
The DNA here is from genome assembly GCA_046498485.1 of Marinobacter sp. GTDB lineage: Bacteria > Pseudomonadota > Gammaproteobacteria > Pseudomonadales > Oleiphilaceae > Marinobacter. The sequence goes on from JAWOAO010000016.1 coordinate 7,291, forward strand.
AAACGCATCCGCCCGGCTCTGTGCCTGGCGACTGCGCGAGCACTCGGTTCAGGCCAGACCAGGGCGATCGCCCCTGCCTGCGCGCTGGAGCTGGTGCATGCCTACTCGCTGGTTCATGACGACTTGCCAGCAATGGATGATGATGACCTGCGCCGGGGCCGGCCGACGGTACACATTGCCTTCGATGAAGCGACCGCGATACTGGCCGGCGACGCCCTGCAAACGCTGGCATTTGCGCTGCTTTCAGACGCCCCGGAA
>JAWOAO010000077.1:0-5269 GCA_046498485.1 Marinobacter sp.
ACCCGCAGCCTGCCGCCGCGTTCGGTAACCAGTTGCGAGCCATCGGGAAGGAAGGCGAGGCTCCAGGGGTGCTCCAGGCCTCCGGCAACTTCTTCCAGCTGGTAAGACTGTGCCTTCGCTGTGGCCGGGGCGGTCAGTGCCAGGCCCCAGGCACAGGCAAGAATGATCAGTTTGTTTGTCATCGCCGAACCCTCCGTGTGGTTTCACTTCACCAAAGCTTAGCAGCTTGTGGTATTCCGGGTTGGTCTCGGTGGTTGTTTGAACGTGTGCAGCTATTTTTTCAGTTCTGACCTAATTTTTCCGTGTGTTGCGTTGCAGCCAGCGGTCCAGTTGATCGGCAAATTCTTTGCGGTCAGCCTGGGCGAGGGGTGCCGGGCCACCAGTGACCTGTCCGGCGTTACGCATTTCTTCCATAAAATTGCGCATGGCCAGGCGCTGGCGGATGTTCTCTCGGGTAAAGGCCTGTCCCCTCGGATTAAAGACGTCGGCGCCTTTTTCGATGGCTTCGGCGGCCAGGGGGATGTCCTGGGTGATGACCAGATCGCCTTTGGTCATCTGGTCCATGATTTCGTTGTCGGCGACGTCAAAGCCCTGGGGTACCTGGCGGCGGCTGATGTACTGGCTCGGTGGCAGAGTGATGGCGTGGTTGGCGATGAAGGTGGTCTGCACTTGCCAGCGGGCGGCGGCGCGGCAGATGATTTCCTTGATTGGCACGGGGCAGGCGTCGGCGTCGACCCAGATAGGCATTTCGGTTTTCCTTCGCTGAATTGGCTGGTGACCAGTTTAACCGCTCATTGAGTGAGCCTGTTAGTTTTGGTCCGCGTATCTTGTGCAGATTCGGAGAAATTTCTATGCGCCAGATAATGTTGTTCGCCACCTTGATTTTTTCGCTGCTGATGTCGCTGCCGGTCACCGCTGATAGCGACGAAGCCTGGGCGGCCCTCCGTGAGGGGCGCGCCATCCTGATGTTGCGCCATGCTCTGGCCCCCGGTACTGGCGACCCGGCCGGTTTCAAGGTGAACGACTGCCGTACCCAGCGCAATCTGAACGCGGCCGGGCGAGCGCAGGCGCGGTCATGGCAGCCGTTTTTGCAGAAGCGGGGGATTACCGAAGCCCGGGTGTTTTCCAGTCAGTGGTGTCGGTGCCTGGATACCGGGCGGGAGATGGGCCTGGGAGCAGTGAAGCAATGGCCGGCGTTGAATTCGTTTTTCCGTAATCGCGGGGATGGCGAAACCCAGACCCGGCAAACCATTGCATTGGTAAACCAGCTGGAATCGGGAACGCCGGTTGTTCTGGTGTCGCACCAGGTAAATGTGACGGCACTGACCGGAGTATTTCCTGCTTCTAATGAAGGGCTGATCCTGGCGTTGCCGTTGTCGGAAAAACCAACGGTGCTGGCGAAGGTGTCGCCGGGGCGGTAGTGTTATAATCCTGTGCTCATTCAATTAACAGGAAACTATAATGTCTCAACTGCCCCCATGTCCCCAGTGCAATTCTGAATACACCTATGAAGACGGCGTTCAGCTGGTATGCCCCGAATGTGCGCATGAGTGGACCGTAGCGGAACAGGCTGAGGCCGAGGCTGACAAGGTGGTTCGGGACGCTCACGGCAATGAACTTCAGGACGGCGATACTGTGACGGTGATCAAGGATCTGAAGGTGAAGGGTTCCAGCCTGGTGGTTAAGGTGGGAACCAAAGTTAAGAACATCCGGCTGGTGGACGGCGACCACGATATTGATTGCAAGGTTGATGGTGTTGGTGCTATGAAACTTAAATCAGAGTTTGTGAAGAAAGTCTGATCACACCTGCAGGGTACCCCGAACGGTATGGAGACGAGTGATGGCGGATGAAGCTCGTGAGGAAGCGTTGAAGCCGGAACGGCACCCCGAAAAACGCCATGAATTGCACCAGGAATTACCGACTGATTTTCCAGACCCCTACTTCCGCGCGCTGCACCGGATCATTCGATTTGCCATCCGGGTTCTGGCCCTGCTCATGGTGGCGGTGATTCTGTGGGGCGTGGGGGATGTCATTTACATTATCTACGATCGGCTGATCAGCCCGCCTTATCTGCTGCTGGATATCAACGATATTTTCTACACCTTCGGTGCCTTCATGGCGGTGTTGATTGCAGTGGAGATTTTCATCAACATCCGGCTTTATCTGGGCACCAACGTGTTTCCTGTGCAATTGGTGGTGGCTACTGCGCTGATGGCCATTGCCCGTAAGGTTATTGTGCTGGATTTTGACACCCTCACGCCTATGTACCTTCTTGGCATTGCCGCAACTACCCTGGCCCTTGGCGTTTCCTACTGGCTGTTGCGGGAAGGTCAGCAAAATGAACGATGGGATGACTAAGTCGCACGCTTAGCTCGCAGCCAACACCTGTTGCTCAAGCTCTCTGGCCATGCCTGGGTCCAGTTTCAGGGCGGCGGCGAGTTGGTCGAGCCAGCCGCGTTCCATGGGGTTTTGTTCGTCGTCTGGCCCCGGTTTTTCGATTTCCTGGGTGAGCAGGGCGCGCTCGTTGGCGTCTACGTGGCCGTCGGCCCGAGCGGCCATGATCATCGCTTGCCGTATTTCAGCGCCTCCCCACCCATTTTCCGGCCTCGTTTTGAGCCCAGCATAAGGCCCAGAGCCCCACCGCCCAGCAGGCTTCTGGTATCGATGCCGCTGCCGCTTCGGGATTGGCCGCTCTGGCCTTGATTCATAATCTGATTGAGGACAGACATTACGTTCATAGTCCAGCTCCTTAGATGGATTTACCCCTGATGTGTTTTCATTTCTAACGCCAGTAAACCATGGCCAACCTGACTGCAGGGTGAATGTATTGTCAGGTGCCAGCGGGTAAAGTTCCTTTGATCATTTCCGAGCCTTCGACTAAATAATAAACAGAGCGTCCGAGGATGCCTGGTATCTCCCGCAGCGTGTAACCCACGCCAACAACAAGATGAACCACCCCAACGCTGCCGTTGCCTGTCACAAGCAGGCTTTTGTGCAGCCAGGCTTTTATCGCAAGGCCGGGGGGCAGGAGGATGGGATGAGACAAGTTCACGAATTTCATGTGGATAGTACCCGCTATCTGGATGACCACGGCAAGCCACTGGGTGAGTTGCCGCACCAGGCTGAGCCCGTCGAACGGGTTCTGGCTGCCTACCGCAACATGGTGCTGACCCGCACTTTCGACGCCAAAGCCATTGCTCTGCAACGTACCGGCAAATGCGGTACCTATCCCTCGGTGCTCGGGCATGAGGTAGTGGGCACGGCGATTGGTCAGAGCATGGCAAAAACCGATGTGTTTGTGCCGTATTATCGGGATCAGGCCACTCACATTCTTCGAGGTGTGAGCCTGAAAGAGCTGCTGCTGTATTGGGGCGGCGACGAGCGGGGCAGTGCCTGGCAGAACTGCCCGCAAGACCTGCCGATATCGGTGCCGATTGCCACCCAGTGCTGCCACGCCGTGGGTGTGGCCTCGGCGTTCCGGATTCGGGGTGAAGCCCGTGCAGTGGTGTGTTGTATTGGTGATGGCGGCACCTCCAAGGGGGACTTTCTGGAAAGCATCAACCTGGCCGGCGCCTGGCACTTGCCCGTGGTGTTTGTGGTGATCAATAACCAGTGGGCTATCTCCACCCCCCGCAGCCTGCAAAGCGGCGCGGAGACCATTGCCCAGAAAGCCATCAGCGCCGGCTTGCCCGGGCATATAGTCGATGGCAACGACTACTTCGCCACCGCCGAAGCCGTGGATGCGGCCCTGGAGCGCGCCCACGGCGGCAAAGGCGCAACCGTGATCGAGGCCGTCACCTACCGACTCGGCGATCACACCACCGCCGATGACGCCACTCGTTACCGCAGTGCCGAAGACCTGAAGCGGGCCTGGGCAAAGGACGGCATCAAACGCCTGCAGAACTGGCTGCACGACAGCGGTTTCTGGAACCCGGACAAAGAAAAAGCCCTGCAGGCCGAGTGCAAACACACCGTCGAAAAAGCCGTGGATGACTACCTGACCACGGCGGCGGAGCCGCCCACGGCCATGCTCGATTACCTGTTTGAAACCCTCCCCGCCGCGCTGCAGAGCCAGCGTGAACAGATCGTCGACAAGTACCGGGGAGGTGGGGTATGAGTAAGGCAGTGCATTGTAAAGAGATCCGTGACGTGACTCTGGTGGAAGCGGTCAACATGGCCCTGCACAGGGCAATGGCGGATGACGAAAACGTGGTGGTGCTGGGCGAGGATATCGCCAGCAATGGTGGTGTGTTCCGGGCCACCGTGGGTCTGAAAGAAACCTTCGGTTTCAAGCGGGTAATGGACACCCCGCTGGCGGAAAACCTGATTGCCGGCACCGCCATCGGTATGGCCACCCAGGGCCTGAGGCCGGTGGCGGAATTCCAGTTCATGGGCTTTATCTACGCCGGTATGGAGCAGATTATCAGCCACGCCGCCCGCCTGCGTAACCGTACCCGGGGGCGGCTACATTGCCCGGCGGTGTTCCGGGCGCCGTTCGGGGGTGGCATTCACGCCCCGGAGCACCATTCTGAAAGCACCGAGGCCCTGTTTGCCCACATTCCCGGCCTGCGGGTGGTGATTCCCAGTTCCCCGCAACGGGCCTACAGCCTGCTGCTGGCGGCGATTCGCAATCCGGACCCGGTGATCTTTCTGGAGCCCAAACGCATCTACCGGGCGGTGACCCAAAGCGTGGAGGACAATGGCGAGGCGCTGCCGCTGGATACCTGTTTTACCCTGCGTGAGGGCGACGACGTGACGCTGATTTCCTGGGGCGCCTGCGTGATGGAAACCCTGCAAGCGGCGGAAACACTGGCCGAACAGGGCGTGAGCTGCGAAGTCATCGACGTTGCCACCGTCAGCCCCCTGGACCGGGAAACCCTGCTCTGTTCGGTCGCCAAAACCGGCCGGGCCGTGATCATCCACGAAGCCTGCCGCAACGGCGGTGTCGGCGCCGAAATTGCCGCCTCTATCGCTGAAAGTGCCTTCCTGGACCTGCAGGCTCCGGTGGTGCGGGTAACCGGCTACGACACCGTGATGCCTTACTACCGCAACGAGCAGTATTACCTGCCGCAAGCAGACGACATCATTCGCGCGGTGGAGCAGGTGATTGCTCTCTGAACACGGGGGTCTGCCCCCCCTTTTGCCGACTTCCCGCACAAAGCTGATTCGGAGCATTGCCATGAAAAACTTCAAACTCTTCGTGTTTCTTTCAATGGCGGTACTGTAATGGGACTTGGCGTTGCTGGTCTTGCCGTATTGGGAATGGGT
>JAWOAO010000079.1:0-3067 GCA_046498485.1 Marinobacter sp.
ACATGTACAACTACAGCGACGCCCAAATTGCCGAACAGGGCATCGACTACCTGCCCCGCAACCTCGGCGAAGCAGTGGAAGCCTTCGAAGCCGACCCGCTGGCCAAAGCAGTCTTCGGCGAAGCCATGTTCAACAGCTTCGTCGACTACAAGAAAGGGGAGTGGGAGAGCTACCAGAACCACGTCTCTGAATGGGAAGTGAAGCGCTACCTGAAGATGTTCTGACGTTCGCTATTTGTTTCCGAGTAAGGCCCAGAATTGCCGTTGAAAAAACGGCATTTCTTTTTTCAGGCAAAACAGCTTTGGTGCAAACAGCCAGGTCTGGGTAATACCCATCAGGTAGGTATAACTCAGCAACCCCAGAGCTTTCGGATCTTCCTGCGTTGTAATCAACTCGTCCTCAATAGCCCGCCCGACCAGATCCTGGAACAACCCGATGATCGACCTGGTCAACGCCCGTTCCCGTTTCAACGTCCGGCTCATGGCATCGGTCAGCTCGGTCTTGTTGAGCAGAATCTCGAACGACTGCCGGTACTTCCGGTTATTCGCCAGCAACCCCAGCCACTGCTCGATAAACCGGTCCATTGCCTCAAGTGGCGTATCCCGCATACCCGCACACTCGGCCACCAGCGCCGCCAACGGCTCCTGAGAGTAGCCAAGCACCGCCTCGTACAAGTCATCCTTGGTTTGAAAATGCCAGTAAATCGGCCCCCGACTGCAACCGGCTTCCTTGGCAATACGGCTCAGGGTGGTGAGGGAGTAACCATCCCGGCTGAACAGGGTCAAGGCAGCTTCCAGAACCGTCTGGCGGGTTTTCTCGGCATCCTCCTTGGTACGACGCATAGGTGGTTTTTCTCTCCGGTTTACTCGGAAGTTTGGGGGTTGGTGTCGGTTGGGCTCTCCAAAACTGTGCGGAGCCATGGGTGGAGCGCGAAAGCGCTTCACGGGCTGGCCATGGATGGCCTGCACTGGACCCTCAGTGCGACGCAGGAGCATTAAGCACTGAGGGGCGGAGCCCAAGCGTCACAGGGATGTGCCGAAGGAGCGTGTTTTGGAAAGGCATGCCCACACCAACCCTCCTGCAAAGTTTAAACAAAAACGGGCACGAATGTTCGTGCCCGATGGTTCTAATGATTAAGTCAGAATGAACTCAGATCTCGCCGTCGGCCGCCATCTGCATGAAGCTGTCGTTAAAGCGCAGCTTCACATTGCTGGCATCGCCCATGATCGAGCCATCCGGAAACTCGATGCCGACAAAATCCGGACTCATCGCGCCCTGGCCCAGCAAGCCCTTGTCAAACGAGAACTGACGCACACTATCCATCGCCTCCCGGGCCTCCTCGCTGCGGATGAACTCCACCGAATTCTCCGGCTGCCAGAACATCTTCATACCGGCCAACTGTGCCTCATAACCGGCCTGATCGGTGCCGGAAATCTCGCCCAGGAACGCCCGCGCCTCGGCACCTTCCTCGCTGTCAGAGGCCAGAATGCTCATGGTTTCATACCAGGCGCCAACAAGAGCCTTGCCCAGTTTCGGATTGTCCGCCAGGGTCTCGGTGTTCACCAGGGTCAGATCCTTGATGTGGCCCGGAATCTGACTGGAATCGAACAACAGGGTGGTGCCCGGGAAGTTGGTCACTTCGGTCAGCAGCGGATTCCAGGTGGCGACGTGGCGAACGTCATCGGTCTGAAAGGCGGACACCAGATCGGCGTCGGAAATGTTCATCACCTGGATGTCGCGCTCTTCCAGGCCAACGGTATCGAGCGCCCGTACCAACAGGTAATGGGACACCGACAGCTCCACCAGGTGCACCGTTTCGCCCTTCAATTCCTCGATGGCCGTGGCGTCCTTGGACACCAGGCCGTCGTTGGCGTTTGAATAGTCGCCCACAATCAGTGCCGTGGTATCGATGCCGGAAGCGGCCGGAATCGACAGGCCGTCCATGCTGGTGGCCACCACGCCATCAAACTGGCCGGCGGTGAACTGGTTGATGGACTCGATGTAGTCGTTCACCTGCACGATATCCACCTCGATATCGTACTTGTCGGCCCACTTCTTCATGATTCCGAAATCCTCGGCGTACTGCCAGGGCACCCAGCCGGCGTAGATGGTCCAGGCAATGCTGAACGAATCCTTTTCCTGGGCCAGTGCGCCCATCGACAGCGAGGCCGTCATCAAGCCGGCGGCAAGGCGTTTGCAGACGTTGTGTGAATAGCGTGATTTCATGGTCTCTCTCCTCGGGCTGTGCCCGCGTTTACAGGTTTGGACTGCTTCAGGTTGTGAGGGTTGCTGGCATCAGGGGCTGAGCTCTTCCACAATCACCACCGGGGTGCCGGGTGATACCGACTGGCCCGCTTCGCGGCGGACCTCGACGACCCGGCCAGCCACCGGGCTGAGTAATTCAATCTCCATCTTCATGGACTCGATCACCGCCACCGGCCGCTGGGCCTCGATGGTGTCGCCGGGGCTGACCAGACAGGTCCACAGGTTGCCGGCCACGTGGCTCTCGATTGCGTGCTGACCCGCCGGCAGGTTGCTGATGTCATCCTCGCCGGTGTCTTCGATCGGAGCTTCGGCGCTGAAATTGATCTGGCCGGATTCGATCCAGCGCTGCAGTTCCTCATCGAAGGCCTGCTTGCGCTGGTCGGTGAAGGTCTGGATCTCGCCGTCGTTATCCGCGAGAAACTGCTCGTACTGCTTCAGGTTGAAGCGGGTTTGTTCGATGCGGATCGGGTAGTCGCCGTTGGGGAAGTCGCGGCGGATCTGTCGCAGCTCGTCGGCGCTGACTTCATAGAAGCGCACCTGATCGAAGAAGCGCAGCAGCCAGGGCTTGCCGGGCTCGAACAGGTCAGTCGTGCGATAGCGATTCCACATCTGCAGGGTGCGGCCGACGAACTGGTAGCCGCCCGGGCCTTCCATGCCGTAGATGCACAGATAGGCGCCGCCGATGCCCACGGAGTTTTCCGCCTCGAACTTAAGGGTTGCTTGGTGACTATTGATGCCATGGGCTGCCAGAAAGATATCGCAGAGAAAATTGTTGAGAATGGCGGTGACTATGTTCTAGCTC
>JAWOAO010000221.1:0-13267 GCA_046498485.1 Marinobacter sp.
GTCAATCAGCTTGCGGGTGTAGGGATGCTCCGGGTGGGTAAACAGGTGTTCGGTCTGAGCCTCCTCTACCTGCTTGCCGTGCTCCATCACCACCACCCGATCGGCGTAGCGGCGTACGATACTGAGATCGTGAGTAATCAGCAGAATCGCCATGCCGAGCTTCTTCTGCAGCGATTTGAGCAGTTCCAGAACCTGCTTCTGAACGGTGACATCGAGCGCGGTGGTCGGCTCGTCGGCAATCAGTAATTCGGGTTCGTTGGCAAGCGCCATGGCGATCATCACACGCTGTTTCTGTCCGCCGGACAGCTGGTGCGGATAGCTTTTCAGCCGCCGCTCCGGGTCGGGTATGCCGACCAGATCCAGTAACTCGAGACAGCGCTTTCGGGCCTGTGGCCCGCGCATCCCCATGTGCAGTTCCAGGGTTTCAGTGACCTGCTTCTCCACGGTATGCAGCGGATTGAGCGACGTCATGGGCTCCTGGAAAATCATGCTGATTGCCCGACCACGGATCTGGCGCAGTCTCTTGGTTGAGACGGTTAACAGGTTTTCGCCCCGGTACACAATCTGCCCGGAAGGGTAGCTGACATGGCGGGCGTCCAGCAGCTGCAGGACAGACAATGCGGAGATGGATTTGCCGGAGCCACTTTCGCCCACCAGGGCCAGAGTTTCACCGGCTCCGATCCGGAGCGAGAGATTATCCACCACTCGGGGGCCATCATCAAAACAGATGGACAGCTCCGAGATGCTCAGAAGTTCGCTCATATCAGTTCTTTCTCGGGTCAAAGGCATCGCGCACGGCTTCGCCGACAAACACCAGCAGGGTCAGCATCACCGACAGCGAAACAAACGCGGAAATACCGAGCCAGGGCGCGTGCAGGTTGGACTTGCCCTGGGCAATCAGTTCGCCCAACGACGGTGATCCGGATGGCAGGCCGAAGCCAAGAAAATCCAGCGACGTCAGCCCGGTGATGGCGCCGGTCAGGATAAAGGGCAGGAAGGTAAGAGTGGCGACCATGGCGTTCGGCAAAATGTGCCGGAACATGATGTGCCGGTTATCCAGACCCAGCGCTCTGGCCGCTTTCACGTACTCGAAATTACGGGCCCGCAGAAACTCGGCCCGGACCACATCGACCAGCCCCATCCAGCTGAACAGCAGCATAATGCCCAGCAACCACCAGAAGCTTGGCTGAACCAACGCCGACAGAATGATCAGCAGGTACAGCATGGGCAGCCCCGACCAGATCTCGATGAAGCGTTGCCCGAACAGATCGATCTTGCCGCCATAGAAGCCCTGAATCGCGCCAATGATCACGCCGACGATGCAGCTGGCTATGGTGAGCGTAAGACCGAACACCACCGAAATACGAAAACCGTAGATCACCCGGGCGGCGACATCGCGGCCCTGATCGTCCGTGCCCAGCCAGTTTTCGGAACTGGGCGGGGCCGGTGAGGGTACCTCCAGCTCATAATTGATGGTGTCGTAGCTGAACCGGATGGGCGGCCAGATCGCCCAGCCATTGGCGGCGATTTCATCGCGGATAAAGTGATCACGGTAGTTCGCCTCGGTCGGCAGGAAACCGCCAAAGGTTTCCTCCGGTACCGCCTGCACGACCGGGAAGTAGAGATCGCCCTGATAGGACACCAGCAGAGGTTTGTCGTTAGAGATGAGCTCGGCCACCAAAGACAAACCGAACAGGGCAAGGAACAGCCAGAGCGACCAGAAACCGCGACGGTTGTTGCGAAAGTTCCGGAGGCGACGGCGCTGGATAGGGGTCAGCCGGGCCACGATTACGCGCCCTCCCGGCTTTCAAAATCGATGCGGGGATCCACCAGCACATAGGTGATGTCGCTGACCAGCTTCAGCACCAGCCCCATCAGGGTAAAGATAAAGAGCGTGCCGAAGATCACCGGGTAATCCCGGTTGAGCGCGGCTTCAAACCCCAGCAGTCCCAGTCCGTCCAGCGAGAAAATAACCTCGATCAGCAGCGATCCGGTAAAGAACAGCGACACCAGCACACCGGGCATGCTGGCGATTACGATCAGCATGGCGTTGCGGAAGACGTGGCCGTACAGCACCTGCTTTTCTTCCAGGCCCTTGGCCCTTGCGGTTACGACGTACTGTTTGCCGATTTCGTCCAGAAACGAGTTCTTGGTGAGCAGGGTCAGGGTGGCAAAGCCACCGATCACGTTGGCGGTTACCGGCAGCGCCAGATGCCAGAAGTAATCGCCAATCTTCTGATGCCAGGTCATCTGGTCGAAATTCGGTGAGGTCAGGCCCCGCAGCGGGAACCAGTCAAAATAGCTCCCCCCCGCGAACAGAACGATCAGCAGGATTGCAAACAGGAAGCCCGGGATGGCATAGCCGACCACGATCGCAGAGCTGGTCCAGACATCGAACCGGGAACCATCGCTGATGCCTTTGCGGATGCCCAGCGGTATGGAAATCAGATAGATGATCAGGGTGGACCAGAGCCCGAGCGAAATGGATACCGGCATCTTGTCGATGATCAGCTCGACCACCGTGCGATCACGGAAGAACGACTCACCGAAATCAAAGGTGGCGTAGTCTTTGAGCATTTTCAGGAAGCGTTCATGGGCGGGCTTGTCGAAGCCATACATCACTTCGATTTCTTGCAGCAGTTCGGGTGGCAAGCCGCGGGAGCCCCGGCTGTCACCCGAACTGGTGACCACTTCGCCGCCCATGTCGCCACCACCGGCCCGGGCCAGGGCACTGCTGCCATGGCCTTCCATTTGAGCGATAAACTGCTCAACCGGTCCGCCGGGTGCCGCCTGAACAATCACGAAGTTGAGCAACATGATTCCCACCAGCGTGGGGATGATCAGTGCAAGCCGCCTGAGAATGTAGATGCCCATTTACCGGAAGAATCCTTTCATGACAGCGTTAAGGTCAGTCGACCGATCAGGGTGTGATCCACCAGTTATTCAGGTCTATGCCGTTCTTCGGTGTGACCTCTGGCCGCTGTAAATGGCTCCAGTAGGCCACCCGGTCTTTGGTCAGGTGCCAGTGTGGAATCACGTAATGGTTGTGCAGCAGCACCCGATCGAGCGCCCGTACCCGGTGCACCAGCTGGTCCCGATCCGGCGCCTGAATCACCATCTCCACTAATTGATCCACCACCGGATTGCGGACCCCCATGAAGTTCCTGGAGCCGGTAATCTCTGCGGTACTGGAATGCCAGTATTCGCGCTGTTCATTGCCTGGTGAGTCAGACTGGGGCAGCACCTGAGTGATCATGTCGAAATCGAAGCTGCGTACCCGCTGGATATACTGATTGCTGTCCACCAGGCGAACCGTGACATCAATGCCCAGGCGCTCGAGGTGTCTGGTGAAGGGCAGCACCACCCGTTCAAAACTTTTCTGGAATAACAGAATTTCGAAGGCCAGGGGATTTCCGGTCTCTTCATTCACCATCTTGCCGTCGCGGATGCTGTAGCCGGCCTCTTTGAGCAATCCCATAGCGGCGCGAAGGTTGTCGCGCATGGTGCGTTCGCCAATGGTGTCGGGCGGCGTGTATTCAGTGGTGAAAACGTCAGGATTGAGCTGGTCCCGGAACGGCTCAAGAATTTTCAGCTCGGCGCCCTGGGGCAATCCGGACGACGCCAGTTCGCTGTTTTCGAAGTAACTGTTGGTGCGGGTATACTGGTTGAAAAACAGGTTGCGGTTGGCCCACTGGAAATCAAAGCCATAGGCCAGTGCTTGCCTTACCCTGGGATCACTGAAAACGGCCTTGCGGGTGTTGAACACAAAACCCTGCATGCCACTGGGGCGTTGATGTGCGATGGCCTCGCGCTCAATGCTGCCGTCTTCGAAACGTCGACCGGTATAGGCCGTGGCCCAATTCTTGGCGGAGGTTTCCTGGCGGAAGTTGAAGTTGCCCGCTTTGAAGGCTTCCAGCGCCACGGTGTCGTCGTTGTAGTATTCGTACTGGATACGGTCGAAATTGAAACGACCTTTGCGAACGGGAAGATCCTTGGCCCAGTAATCCGCAACGCGTTCATAGTTGACCGAGCGGCCGGCGTCATAGTCGGCTATCCGGTAGGGGCCGCTACCGACCGGGTTGTCCAGACCGCTGCGGTCAAATTCTTTGTCTTGCCAGTAGTGCGCCGGAAGGATCGGCATTTGCCCGAGAATCAGCGGCAGTTCGCGATTGTCGGTGGCGCCGAAATCGAAGCGGATTCGGTGGCTGCTCTCAATGGTGACGTTACTGATGTCTGCGTAGTAATTACGGTAAAACGGGTGGCCTTCGGTGGTCAGGATGCGGTAGGAAAACTCTACGTCTTTCGCGGTAATCGGGGTGCCGTCCTGAAACTGCGCCTGTTCCCGAAGATTGAAAATCACAAAGCTGCGGTCGTCCGGAATTTCTGCGCTCTCAGCGATCAGTCCATACTCTGAGAAAGGCTCATCCGCGGACGACTCCATCAGCGTGTCATAGACATAGTCGCTGATGCCTGCGGCCGCTACGCCACGGATCACGAAGGGGTTGAAGCTGTCAAAACCGTTGGAAACCACCGACAGTTTTAACGTGCCGCCCTTGGGCGCATCCGGGTTGACGTAATCAAAGTGGCTGAAACCCTGCGGGTATTTCAGCTCACCGTGCATGGCGATCCCATGGACGGGCTGTGGCCCGTCGCTCTGGTGATCGTCTGCGACACTCAATGGGGTAGCCAGCAAGGCCAGGGACGTCATCAGTCCAGCCAGAGCCAGACGCGGTGCTTTCCGTGTTTTTGTCATGGTTCTCGCACGTTATGGGCTGTTTCTTATGTCTACGTAGAGTACCAGACTTTGGCCGGGTTGCAGATAACGGCTGGTATTAAGATCGTTCCATGATGCGATGTCCCGCACATTCACCGAGAACCGGCCGGCAATGGTCGACAATGAGTCGCCCTGACGTACCCGGTAGCCCACTTTGCGTACCATGGCGTTGTTGCGTTGATTGCTGGCCACCATGGTGGGTTGGGCGGTTTTGGACCAGATCACCAGCTGTTTGCCGGGAATCAGGGGGTCGCCCGGCGCCATGCCGTTCCAGCCGGCAACTTCGCGTACCGATACCCGATGTTCCCGGGCAATGTCCCAGAAGGTATCGCCCCGGCGAACAGTGTAGTCCACCTTGTTGCCGTCGCGCTTCCGCTCCTGGGTGCGTTGCAGCCGTTGTGACTGGCTCAGCGCATACGTATCCGAGCCTTGGGTCGCTGACGGGATCAATAACTGTTGCCCGATACGGATCAGATCGGTGCTGAGTTTGTTGACCTGCTGAATCACCGACGGTGTGGTGGAGAATTTACGGGCAATGGTGTTCAGGCTATCGCCACCCTGTACCCGGTAATTTTGCCAGGACACTCGTTGTTCGGTGGGGAAGTCCGCCAGTGCCGTGCGGAAAGCGTCGGCTTTCTCGATCGGTACCAACAACCGGTGCGGGCCATCAGGGTTGGTGGCCCATCGATTGTAGGAGGGGTTCAGCAGATAGATGTCGTTGATCTCGATGTCGGCCAGCGTTGCTGCCTGAGCCAGGTCGAGCTGGGATCCGGTGTCGACCACCTCAAAGAAGGGTTCGTTTTTCAACGCAGGCAGTTCAATGCCATAAGCTTCGGGGTCGTCGAAAATTTTCGCCAGCGCAATCAGCTTGGGCACGTAGTGCCGGGTTTCTGTGGGCAAACTGAGTGACCAGAAATCAGTTGGCTTGCCGGCCTTGCGGTTCCGGCGCATGGAGCTGGACACGGTACCGCCGCCGGCGTTGTAGGCTGCGAGTGCCAGGGTGTAATCACCGTCAAAACGATTGGCCAGACGGTCGAGGTAGGTCAGGGCCGCATCGGTTGCGGCGATCACGTCTCGGCGATCATCGTGCCACCAGCTTTGGGTCAGCCCGAAATACTTGCCGGTCGAGGGAATGAACTGCCACAAGCCGGCAGCGCGGCCGTGGGAGTAGGCAAACGGATCAAAGGCGCTTTCGACGACGGGCAGCAGGACCAGTTCAGTGGGCAGGCCGCGCTTTTCGGTTTCTTCCAGAACATGGTGAAGATAACGGGAGCCACGCTCCACCACCCGGTCAATATAGCGCGGGTTGCGGGCATACCAGTCGAGCTGGGCTTGCACCCGTGCGTTGCTGACCGAATGATCCATCCGGAACCCGGCTCTTAGTCGGTGCCAGAGGTCGTCACTGGATTCGGTCAGGTCCTGTCCATCGCGGGGGCTGTCGAGTTTTACGCGAGCCTCGCGGGCCTGCTCGCGCAACTCTGGTGCAATGGCGTCGTCCAGAGGTGCTTTACCGGCCTTTCTTCCGTTCCCGGCCGCCACTGACTTTTTGAGATCTTCGTCGCCCCGGGCGACCACTACCTCATCGGAATCCAGCGGGTTGTGTTCAGAACTGGCCTCGTCATCGCCGAACCAGGCCGATGGCGTGTGCCAGTTTTCCAGTGCCTGGCTGGTGCTGCAGCCTGAGAGCAGGGTGCTGGCAACCAGCGCGTAAGAAAATCGTTTGGCCGACATAAAACAGCTTCCGGGTAAGGGCCGGGTATGAGTAAAAAACCGGCATATTTAACAATTTACGGTCGATATTAGAACCGGATTCTAGGGGAGCCCTTTTCCAGGGGTCAACACAACTGATGTTACGGCTGTGGCAAGAAATGTTAAAAAGACATCTGCTGCTGTTCAAAAGTGATCTTTGCCATGACGGATGGCGGCAAAAATTGCGCTTTCCGAATCGCAGGGTAAGCCGGCTTCTGCCGCGTAACGTTTTGCCGCCTCGATAACGGCCGGGTCGTCCCATTTCAGGAACGGATTCAGGTTTCTCTCGGCGCCGATGGTTGAGGGCACAGTGGCTTCACCACGGTCACGCCTGGCCATACAGTCCTGTTCAAATTGCGCCAGTTCAGCGTCGTCCGGCAGCCAGCTGCGGGCAAACCGGAGGTTCGCCAGGGTGTATTCATGGGCACAGTAAATGGCGGTCTGATCGGGCAGGGCGCGCAGCGACTCGAGTGACTGTCGCATCTGTTCCGGATTGCCTTCGAATAGCCGCCCGCAACCACACACAAACAGGGTGTCACCGCAGAACAGCACCGGGTGATCGTGCACCGGCGTGTCGCTGTAATAGGCCACGTGATCCAGAGTATGGCCAGGCACGCTCAGCACCTGAAAGGTCAAACCTTGCCAGATGACCTCATCGCCGGGGTGCGCCTGGTTGGTCACGCCCTTGAAAGGCGAGTCGGCAGGACCGGTTACCCGGACATCCGGAAAGGCTTGCATAAGCGCCGCGACACCGCCGGTGTGATCAGGGTGGTGATGGGTAACCAGAATAGTGTCGAGGCTTAACTGATGCTGTTCCAGATGATCCCGCACAGGTTGTGCCTGACCGGGGTCAACGATCAGTGCTTTACCGGACTCCTGGTCTGACAGGCACCAGATGTAGTTGTCGGAAAAAGCGGGAATGGCTGTGATATTGAACATGATGACCCCATGTGTTCGATGAGTGTGCCTGTTATGATAAAGCAACGCTGTGACTATCCCAAGGTCCGTCCGGAACCGGGAACAGACGGCGGCACAGGGAACTCCCAGCCTATGGAGAATAGCAAGGTGAAAGCCTCATGGCCCGTTAACTATTCAGAGCGGCACGAAAGTTTTGAGCGCTGGTTTCAGACGCCACTGGGGCGGTCGCTGCTGGCCAGCCAGCGCCGGGTTCTGGATCACTCGTTTGAGGGTTTGGCCGGAGCCCGTCAGTTACAGGTTGGGCTCAGTCATCGGCTACCGCTGGCTAGCGGCGCTGATTTCGTGCACAAGATTATCACCTCACCGGGTTGGCACCCGAACATGCCGGATGGCGTTGCTGTGTGTGATGCCGATGAGTTGCCGTTTCCCGGCGAATCCATGGACCTGGTTATCCTGCACCATGCTGCCGATTTTTCACCGGATCCGCATCAGGTGTTGCGGGAATCCGCCCGGGTGTTGCGAGGGGAAGGGCGGATTGCCCTGATGGGTTTTAACCCCCTGAGTCTTTGGGGCGTCCGGCGTCTGCTATCGAGGCATCGGCAAGGACCCTGGGGCGGTCGATTCCTGATGCGGTCACGGATGGAGGACTGGCTTCGGTTGCTGGGCTTTCAGCTGGAAAGCTCCTGTACGCACTTTTGTACGCTGCCGGTGCAAAGAGCCGAAGGCTACACCACCAGAAACCATCGGTTACTTAATCAGAACGGACACTTGGTCCCGGTTGGGGCTTATTACTGTATCCTTGCGCGCAAGCGAATCTATTCACCCATTCGAACGAGAGCATCCTGGCGCAAGACCAAGGTCATGTCCATGCCGGGTGCCGTGGGCGCGTCCCGAGGTTGCACGAACCAGACGCCCGACATCATCGATAAGCATTGAATACAGCAGGAGATCGGATGACTGACAAAGTAGTGATGTACACCGATGGCGCCTGTAAAGGTAATCCAGGCCGGGGCGGTTGGGGGGTCGTGTTGCGATACGGTGGCGCCTGCAAAACGCTGCATGGCGGCGAGCAGCAGACCACCAATAACCGGATGGAACTGATGGCGGCGATCCAGGGATTGAGAGCGTTGACCCGGCCTTGTGACATAGAGCTCTATACCGACTCACAGTATGTGCGCAAGGGTATTACCGAATGGCTTGTCGGCTGGAAACGAAACGGCTGGAAGAATTCGGCCAAAAAACCGGTCAAGAACGCCGATTTGTGGCAGGAACTGGACACCGAAACCGCACGCCACAAGGTGAGCTGGCACTGGGTGAAGGGACATTCCGGAAACCCGGATAATGATTTTGCCGATGAGCTGGCAAACCGGGGTGTCGCGGAACTGTCCGCCGGCTGATTGCGAGAGCGGTTTTACAGGTTACGGCTAACACAGAGAGCACGCGGTCATGAGACAGATTGTACTGGATACTGAAACCACGGGTATCGATCCGAAAGAAGGCCACCGGATCATCGAAATCGGGTGTGTTGAAGTGATTGAGCGGGAGCTGACGGGGCGAAACTACCACGTTTATATTAACCCGGATCGTGAGGTCGAAACCGAGGCCATGGCGATTCACGGGATCACCAATGAGTTCCTGACGGACAAACCGCGATTTGCCCAGGTTGCTGACGAATTCTTCGAATTTATCAAAGGCGCCGAGCTGGTTATCCATAATGCGGCATTCGACGTGGGCTTTATGGATGCCGAATTTGCGCGCCTGAAGCCGGTCCGCAAAACGGCGGAGCACTGTGGCATTGTTGATACCCTGGCGATCGCCCGGGCCAAGCACCCCGGCCAGAAAAACAACCTCAATGCCCTGTGTAAACGCTACGGCGTGGATAACAGCAACCGTGACCTGCACGGCGCCTTGCTGGATGCCGAGATACTGGCAGATGTCTATTTGCTGATGACCGGTGGCCAGAGAGCGTTGTCGCTGGATGCCAACGCTGGTGAAGACGGCAGCTCTGGTGGAATTCGGCGGGTAAGCGATAAACGGTCACCGTTACCCGTCATCCGTGCCAGCGCATCCGAAACCAGCGCCCATGACGAATTTCTGGCGATGATGCAGAAGCAGGCCGGCTCAACGGTGTGGAGCAAATTACACTAAGCGGAATGAGAACCAAGTCAGCGTGTACCATTTGTTACAGTGCGGCTTTCTTGAGGTACTTGAGTTTTATGTTATAAGTGATCGTTGATGAACAGGATGCGGTAGTCTCCGCAAATTAACAGGAAGCGTTTATGGTTCAATCGTCTCTTGCGACGAAATCGCAGTCGTTTGATCTGGTCAAAAGTGAAATTGAAAAGACCATCAAGCAGGCAGAATCCAGCCTTGAACGCTTTCAGGAAAACCGCGAGAGTGGGGAAGATCTGCAGAACTGTGTCGATTACATCAACCAGTTGCGGGGCATCTTTATTCTGGTTGAGCTGCGCGGCGGCACGCTGTTATGCCAGGAGTCTGTCAGTCTCGCCAACGATGTACCGGTTGGTGCCAATGACGACAAGAACATCCTCCTGACGACGCTGAACAGTGCCCTCTTTACCTTGCGCCGTTACGTTGAGTACTACTGCCAGCAAAGACAGGATCATCCGGAGTTGTTGCTGCCGGTGATTAACGATTTGCGGGAAGCCCGCCGTGAAAAACCCTATCCTGAGTCGTGTTTCTTTGAGGTGGATATCAAGGAACACCCGGACTTTTGCTCGGATTTGCCGCTGCAGCCGCTGGAAGGCGGTGACCGCGAATACGAAATTCTTGCCCGTCGCATGCGCCTCACCTTTCAGGTTGCGTTGCTCGGCATACTCCGCGAGCGCAATGACGTTATCAGCAAAAAACTGGTGGCAAGATCGGCTCGTGGTTTCGCCCGACTGTGTCAGGGCGCGCCCATGGGCCAGATGTGGTGTTTGTTGGCCATTGCCGCCGATACCATGCTGGACCGGACCATGACCTTTAACAAGGCGCGCAAACGGTTGCTGATGCGGGTCGAGAAATACACCCGCGAGTTGGTCTACGTTGGCAAGGTTGCGACCACCAAGGATGCACCGGATTCGCTGATTAAAGATCTGGTGCATCTGCTTTATTGCAGCGGCTCCGCTAATCCGGAAGTGACCAAGGTGTTGTCCGCCTACCGTCTGGCACCCTCTGAATTCCCGGATGCGATGCTGGAGGCACACTCCCGTCGTTTGTATGGTCCTGGCTCGGATGTGTTGAAATCCCTGTCAGAGGCACTTCAGGAAGAACTGAATCAACTCAAGGACAAACTCGATATTATCGAGCGTGGCATTGAGCCTGATCTTGCCGAGCTGGGGTCCATTGCCGACACGCTGGAGCGGTTGGCGAACACCCTTATCATGCTCGATCTGAACCGGCTGGCCGGAATTGCCCGGGAAGAAGCGACCAAACTTCGGCAATGGGAAGAAGAGAAGCGCCTGCCGGCGCAGGAAGAGCTGTATCGACTGGCCGACTCGGTCTTGGGTGTTGAAGACGCCGTCATGCAGATTGTTACCCGCGGCATCACCTCAGAGACTGACGCACTGGCGGGGGCTGACCGTCGCCGCAGCGAATCAATCTATTTGCAAGAAGCGATCTGGGTGGTAGCGGATGAAGCGCGGAGTGCCTTGACCCTGGCTAAACGCGCGATTACCGCTTTTATTGAATCGGACTTCGACAAGCTGCACCTGGCAAACCTGCCAGCTACCCTGAAAAGCATATGGGGCGGACTGAGGATGGTTGATGATCCTCAGGCTGCGAATGTGATTGACCGCGTGGCCTCGTCTATTCAGGATCGACTATTGGATGCCAGCGAGGCGCCTGAATCACAGGTGCTTGAAGCTCTGGCCGATGCCCTGACAGCGCTTGAATATTACATTGAAAGCATCGGTCGAAGCGAAGAGAGGAACAGCGATCTGTTGAATCTGGCGGAATCTTCCCTGAATGATGTCGGTCTCTGACATCCGGTATTGCCTGGTCATAAAAAAACCTGCGACGATGCGCAGGTTTTTTTTGACTTGTTCGGTACAGGCTTAGCCCATTTTGAACAGTTCGCCCAGCTTGGTAGCCAGCATCATGTCGCCTTCGGCGCGCAGCTGGCCAGCCATGAACGCCTGCATGCCATCAGTTTCACCGGAAACGATATCGCGCAGAGTTTCAGAGTTCATGATCAGGGTAACCGAGGGATCGTCGTGAGCGCCTTCGTGCTGCTTGCAAGTACCGTCGTTGATCACGAGGTGGTAGGTTTTGTCGTCTTCGATGTCGAACTGGAAGACCAGGTCCAGGCCTTGCGCCGCTTCTGGGTTGAAATTCTGTTCGAGTTTGTCAAATACCGGAGCTACAGACATTGTTTTACCCTTTTGATGGTTGTCTTGTCATGGTGACGGCTTTAAATCCCTGGCCGGAGTAGCCTGTGTGACGGCCCGGGTAGCGCCAACCTCGCCGTCCGACTTTATGGTCAGAGCCGTGTCCTGTCAAGCTTGATCGAACGCTTGTTTTAATTTCTCTTGTACTTATCACGCCCGCTTCGAGGGGGTACACTCATTGCTTTGCAAAGACGCCTGGAGACTGCATTTTGGAATTTCTTATCGAGTACGGACTTTTCCTCGCCAAGGCTGTGACCTTTGTGGTGGCTATCATCATTCTGGCCTCGGTTATCTTCTCGGTAGCCCATCGCGATCGGGAAGATCATGAACTGGAAGGTGAGCTGAAAATCCGCAAACTCAACGACCAGTACCGGAAACTGAAAGAGTCCATTCAGTCCAGCCTGATGACCGATCACGAACACAAGGCCTGGCAGAAACACAAGAAGAAAGAAGCGAAAGCCGAGAAGAAGTCCGCCAAAAACGAGCAACACGGTGAGGGCGATAAAGAAGCAAAACCTCGCATCTACGTCATCGACTTTGATGGTGATATCAAGGCCAGCGACACCGACACCCTGCGCCGGGCGGTATCTGCCGTGCTCAGTGTTGCCAACCCGGACAAAGACGAAGTGGTAATTCGCCTGGAAAGCGGCGGTGGTCTGGTCCATGCGTATGGCCTGGCGTCCGCTCAGCTGGATCGTATTCGCAGCAAAGGTGTGTCACTGACCGCCTGCGTTGATAAAGTGGCCGCCAGTGGCGGTTACATGATGGCCTGTGTCGCCGACAAGATCATTGCGTCGCCCTTTGCCGTGCTGGGCTCCATTGGCGTGGTCGCCCAACTCCCCAACTTCCACCGTTTGCTTCAGAAAAACAACGTAGACTTTGAGGTGCTCACCGCCGGTGAACATAAGCGCACCTTGACGGTGTTTGGTGAAAACACCGAAAAAGGCCGCCAGAAATTTCTCGAAGACCTTGAAGATACGCACGTGCTGTTCAAGGAATACGTGAGCGAGCGCCGCCCCAGTCTCGACATACAAGCTATCGCTAATGGTGACATCTGGTTCGGCACACGGGCACTTGAGGTGAACCTGATTGACGAGATCAAAACTTCAGACGAATATCTCATTGAAGCCTGTGACCGTGGCGACGTAGTCTCGGTAACGTTCCAGCGCAAACGCACCCTGCCGGAAAAACTTGGCCTTGCCACCAGCGCGGCGCTTGAGCATACGGTATGGAAAGTACTCAGCGGGTTCCGTAACCAAAAAATCCAGTAGCTGACCAAGACGGGAATAATCATGACAACGACTACCGAATTCAAAGCCTGGCGCGTCGAAGACCACAACGGAGAGTATCAGGGCTCCGAACAGACCCTCACCACCGCAGACCTGCCCGAGGGTGAAGTGCTGATCAAAGTCAGTCACTCCTCACTCAATTACAA
>JAWOAO010000247.1:0-6885 GCA_046498485.1 Marinobacter sp.
TTTGTAAGTTTTGTAGTAGGCAAGGATGGCAAGGTGCTGGATGGCACACCGCTAGATCAAGCCATAGCTATGCTTGATGATATTTTAGAGAAACCACCGACAGGTTATTTCGTAAACTGTTCTTATCCTGCCTATCTGGATATATCCGGTTTTTCCACTGCTTCAGCGAACAGGTTGATTGGCTTCCAGGCGAATGCGTCGTCTTTGTCTCACTCAGAGTTAGAGGGGGCGAGTGAAGTGAAATCAGAGCCGATTTCGGAATGGACGTCATCTATGAGACGGTTGAACTTGGAATTAGGTGTAAAGGTGCTAGGGGGATGTTGTGGCACCGACGCGCGACACCTTAATAGCTTGGTTGATGCAGTCGCAGTTCAATAACAATTGGCATCAGTACGCGTTTGATGGCCCCCGGGCGCAGCTTTGCTAAGCTGTGGGTAAGTCCCAACAAGAGTGGTCAAAACCATGCGCACATTACCCGAGTTTCTCGCCGCCTATGGCGAGAGTCACCAGAATCCTGTGAACCAGTGGGTCCATTTTATCTGTGTGCCCGCCATCCTGATTTCCGCCTTGGGCCTGCTATGGTTGATACCCGTGGGGCAGTGGCTGGGGCTTTCTGAAGGTGTTGCCTTCTGGGTGAACGGAGCCACTATTTTGGGGGCGCTGTCCGGTATTGTTTACCTCAAGCTGGGCCTTGGGGTTTTCGCCTTGATGGTCGGGTGGTTCGCAATAGCATTGGCCGTCATTCTGGCGGTTCTGGCAGCAGGTTGGTCGTTGCTGTGGCTGAGTATTGCGGTCTTCGTGGTCGCTTGGATTGCTCAGATCTGGGGCCACAAAGTGGAAGGCAAAAAGCCGTCTTTCATGGAAGATCTGGTGTTCCTGCTGATTGGGCCGGTGTTTGTCAGCGTGGAAATTGGCGCGCGCCTGGGTCTGCCAGTGCCGCACTCCACTCGTTCTTCCTGAATCGTCTCTGCTTTCGACGGGAATATTCCCCAAGGCACTGTCATTTTTCACGAAGAATTCAAAGCGGATGGCCAACAAGAACGTGCAGGCATTAGAGCTAAAAATTCCACCGGTTGTTCAGGTGCTTATTATTGCTGCCCTCATGTGGGCATTGGCAATCATTGTGCCGAGTCTGAGCTTCACGTTTGCCGTATCTCGGCTGGTCGCGCTGGTGTTAACTTTAGCGGGGCTCGCTATCGCGTTACTTGGAGTATGGGAATTCCGTTCCGCGGGCACCACCGTCGACCCTAGAGCACCCGATCAATCCGTTAGCCTTGTCATACGTGGCGTTTATCGAGTGAGCCGAAACCCGATGTACGTTGGTTTCTTGCTCGTGCTGATTGCTTGGGGAGTTTTTCTGAGCAACATTGCAAGTTTTTTGCTGCTGCCGGTCTTCGTCATCTATATGAATCGGTTTCAAATAGCCCCAGAAGAACGTCACATGCGCGAGACGTTTGGAGAGACCTACCGTCAGTACGAAGCGGCAGTGCGTCGGTGGTTTTGACGCCTAACAAGTAAATGAAGTTCGTTTCTTACCTTCGGCCGCCCACCAGATGCCCTTGTCAGGGCACCGATTATTTCAGCGTTATGTTCCTCCCCTTGAGCACCTTGCTTGGTATCAGTCAATGTCGTACTCTTTAATGTACGCTTAAACGTACTGAGGTGATTTCCATGTCAAGGGTTCGAGTAGATGAAGATATCCGTCCTCTGTCTGAATTTCGCGCAGGGGTAGCCACATTTGTAAAGCAGCTTCATGAAACCCGTCGCCCTATGGTGCTGACACAAAGAGGTCGTGGCGTTGCTGTACTGCTGGATGTTCACGAGTACGAGAAGATGCAAGAACGTCTGGAAATACTAGAAGAGATGTATAAAGCGGAAGAACAAATAGCCTCCGGGGATGGTATTGGGCATGAAGATGCGAAGGCTCGGGTTCTGAGTGGACTGGCCCGGTGAAGATTGTTTGGTCTCCGCTTGCGCTGGAGCGTGTTGAGGATATAGCTCGGTATATTGCAGAAGACAAGCCAGATGCTGCGGTACGGTGGGTTGATGAGTTATTTTGACCGTGCGTCGCAGTAGCCAGTTATAGAGGATGTCTGAACTCGGTGATGACGAAACATAACCCACGGCTGCACAGCGACCGATTTTCCGCTGCTCAGGGGCTCCAAGCCGGCGCGTGATTGCTGGCATTAGGCATTATCAACGGTCTGGATGGCCATGAGTTTGTATTGGATTCAGCAAGCTATCTGCCCTTCAACATTAGGACGGACTGTTGATGAAATGCAGCCCAAGTGGTTCATTGAGGTCAAGAATGTATAACAGACCGCAGGCGTCACTTCATGAAAAAATCGATAGCACTGGCAACCCTGATCGGGCTGCTGCTGGCGGGCATTGTTTTTCAGCATTACATCACCGGGCTGCCGGATCTGGAGTCGCCTGTTCGCATTGAAGAAGCCCGGTTTAATGCACAGACCGGCTCGATTTTTGTGCGGGTCGTCGATAACCAGGGCGATGCTTTCAGCTTTGGTCTGCGTGCCAGCGAAGACTTTGAGCGCGAGGTTTTTCCCGTGTTTTACATGCGCAATCCGGATGTTGTGCCCTATATGTATTGGCCAAACATCGGCGGGCCGGATGAGCGGGCGTTTTTACGGTTGCTGGAAGGCTGGATCGAACGCAATGTAGCGCCCGATCTGAGGCAGCGGCTGGAGCAGGGTGGCGTCGACGGGTTGGCGGCGGCAGAGCGGGAGATTGCCGCGGTTTATCAGGTATACACGCTTGTGCGTGAACGCCACCAACGCTGAACAACCTATGGCCTCAGCCCTCGCCGGCCGAAGTGATCAGGCTGAGGGTCTATTGTGCCCGCCGTATCACATTTCTTCATGAACCTGGCCATAGGCCAGCATCGCGAACAAACCGGTACCGCCGAGAATGTTGCCGATGAGGACCGGGGCAATGTGGTAGAGCAGGGCGGTAAAGATGTTCATTTCCCCACTGAGCACCAACGTGAAAATTTCGTTTGAGCCGGCAATCACATGGGTAAAGTCACCCGCCGCGATCAGCCAGGTAAACATGACGATAACCAGCACTTCGGATCTCTTCGCGGAAGGCAGCATCCACACGATTGCCGCTATGAAAAAGCCTGATGGAATACCGCGCAACAGTGTCTCGGCCGGGGTCAACGTGGCCAAGTGACGCGATATTTCCAGGATCGCCGCGAAGGTGTCGACGGTAAGAATGCCTCCGTAGACCATGATGGCAGCGGTAATAAACGTGCCACACAAATTCGCCCCCAGCACAATGCCCCAAAGGCGCGCGGTGCGATAGAACCGGTCGCGCGTCGGCTTGGCCAGAACCGGTAGCACCACGGTGATGGTGTTCTCGGTGAACAGTTGAAGCCGGCACAGGATCACGAGGACAAACCCGAACGAGTAGCCCAGGCTTTCAATCAAGGTCAGGTAGGGGTGATCTGAACCCAGATCGGCGCGGATAATGCCCTCGACGAGGACCGAGGTCGAAATCCCGAGCCCCGCGGCCACCCCGGACCACCAGAGTGAGATTTTCGGGCGGTGCAGCTCTTCTTCACCCTCGCGATGGATGATGGAGTAAACCGTCAGCGAAGATAGACCGCTATGTTCGGCAACGATGTCACGTTCTTTCCGAGTCAGTGACTTTTCGCTCGACGTCGGTGTCTGCTCGCGGGATTCGCGATCCTGGACCTTGGCGCGAGACTCTTGCTCGTCCGCCACCGCCTTGGCTTTCTCTTCGGAGGAGCTATCCCGACTGGTTTTCCCGTCACTCATTGAACTGTCCTTTAGCCATCCAGAAACGCGTGTGTTGTTGCAAGATTGAGCTTGCTGGAACGTTGTCTCTGCTAATTAAGATAGCCTAGATACGGTATTAGGACACAACGCTGGCCATAGCCACTGTGGTTGCGGATTTTCCTGAGTGAGCCCAGTATCGTTTGCCCGCCAGATTTGAAAGCTTTGCACTATTTCTGTAGTCTCTTTATTAATTGAACGTTCAATTAAGAAAAACTGAAGGGAGAGACCGTCACTCGCCATGCCAAAAGTTGGAATGAAAGACACCCGCCGTCAGCAGCTGATCGACGCCACCATAGGGTCGATTGCCGAGCTGGGAATGCAGAACACCACGATTGTGAGCATCAGCAAGCGGGCGGGGATGTCATCCGGGATTATCAGTCATTATTTCGGCGCCAAGCAGGGGCTGATTGAAGCGGCGCTGCGCTATCTGCTGGATCAGTTGGGCAGGGAGCTGCATGAGCGTATGGCGAAAATCGATGGCTCCGCTGAGCAGCGGCTGGCCTGCATCATCGAATCCAACTTCTCCGAGTTCCAGCGCTCGGCGCTGGCAGCCAAAACCTGGCTGAGTTTCTGGGCGCGTTCGATGCACGAGCCGGGGCTGCAACGCCTGCAGCAGATCAACAATGCGCGGCTCTATAGCAATTTGCGGTACTCGTTTGCGCAGGTGCTTCCGGCGCAACTGGCCACCGAAGCCGCCCGGCAAACCGCCGCCATGATTGACGGCTTTTGGTTGCGCAGCGCTCTGAGCCTGGATCCGGCCGAGAGCTTTGAAGCCGGCGAGCGGCTCTGTAAGAAGTTTGTCCACGAGACGTTGGCCCAGGCAACCGCCTGAGCCTCACCAGATTCAAACGGCCCACAAGGCCTGAAGACACCGAACCGAGGTTAACCACTGATTATGTCCGCATCCGCATCTGTTCCCGTTGTGTGTAATTTTGTCCATGGGCGAGCCCTGGCCAATAGCACGGGTGAGACCTTTCCGGTGATCAACCCGGCCACTGGCCAGGTGATCTACCAGGTGGAAGTAGCCGATACAACCATTCAGCAGGCGGCTATCGAAAGCGCCCGCGCCGGCTTCGCCCAGTGGTCTGCCACGCCCGCCATCGAACGCAGCCGCATTCTGTTGAAAGCCGTGGCACTGCTACGGGAGCGCAACGACGAGCTGGCTGCGGTAGAAGTGCGGGATACCGGCAAGCCCTGGCAGGAAGCGGAAGCGGTGGACGTGGTCACCGGCGCCGATGTCATTGAGTTCTTCGCCGGCCTGGCACCGTCTATCGAGGGCAGTCAGCAGGATCTGGGCGGTGATTTCTATTACACCCGTCGCGAGCCGCTGGGCATCTGCGCCGGTATCGGCGCCTGGAACTATCCGCTGCAGATTGCCTGCTGGAAATCGGCACCGGCCCTGGCCTGCGGTAACGCCATGATCTTCAAGCCGTCTGAAGAAACTCCGCTGGGTGCGGTAAAGCTGGCGGAAATCTTTATCGAAGCCGGTGTGCCGGCCGGCGTGTTCAACGTCGTGCAGGGCGCGGCGGAAGTCGGGCAGTGGCTGACCCACTGCCCGGCGATTGCCAAGGTGTCGTTCACCGGCGAAGTCGGCACCGGTAAGAAAGTCATGCAGGCGGCGGCTTCCACGCTCAAAGCCGTGACCATGGAACTGGGCGGCAAGTCGCCACTGATCATCTTTGATGATGCGGATCTGGAAAACGCCATCTCCGCTGCCATGGTCGGCAACTTCTACACCCAGGGCGAAATCTGCACCAACGGCACCCGGGTGTTTGTGCACCAAGCCATTTACCCGCGTTTCATGGAACGCCTGCTGGAGCGCACCCGCAACAACATCAGACCGGGCGACCCGATGAACCCGGATACCAACTTTGGCGCCCTGATTTCTGCCAAACACCGGGATCTGGTGCTGGATTACATCGCCAAGGGCCTGTCCGAAGGCGCGACGCTGAGTCACGGCGGCCGGGCCATTGAGCCGGAGGATTCGCACGGTGGCTATTTTGTCGAGCCCACCATCTTCACCGACTGCACCGACGACATGACCATCGTGCGCGAAGAGATCTTCGGGCCGGTGATGTCGGTACTTACCTTTTCTGAGGAAGACGAGGTGATTGCCCGGGCCAACAACATTGATACCGGTCTGGCCGCTGGCGTGTTCACCAATAACATCCGCCGCGCGCACCGGGTGATTCATCAGATCCAGGCGGGTATTTGCTGGATCAACAGCTTCGGAGCCTCCCCGGCAGAAATGCCGGTGGGCGGCTACAAACTCTCCGGCATCGGCCGGGAAAACGGACGCGAGACCCTTACTCACTACACCCAGCTCAAGTCAGTGTATGTCGGCATGGAAGATCTTGATGCACCGTTTTAACCCCGCAGGCCACGCAGGAGAATGTGTATGAAAGAAAACCAATACGACTACGTGATTGTGGGTGCGGGTTCGGCCGGCTGTGTGCTGGCCAACCGACTCACCGAAGACGGCAAGAGCCGGGTGCTGTTGCTGGAAACTGGCGGCAGCGACAAGAGTATCTTTATCCAGATGCCCACGGCGCTGTCTATTCCCATGAACACCAAGAAATACGCCTGGCAGTTCGAGACCGAGCCGGAGCCCTACCTGGATAATCGTCGCATGCATTGCCCAAGGGGCAAGGTGTTGGGCGGTTCGTCTTCCATTAACGGCATGGTTTACGTGCGTGGCCACGCCCGTGATTTCGACGAGTGGCAGGCACAGGGTGCCGATGGCTGGGACTATCGCCACTGCTTGCCCTATTTCAAGAAGGCGGAAACCTGGGCCTTCGGTGGTGACACCTACCGCGGTGGCCAGGGCCCGTTGGGTGTGAATAACGGCAATAACATGCAGAACCCGCTCTACAAGGCTTTTGTGGACGCAGGCGTGGATGCCGGTTATTTCGCCACCGACGATTACAACGGCGCTCGTCAGGAAGGCTTTGGTGCCATGCACATGACGGTCAAGAACGGCCGCCGCTGGTCTACCGCCAACGCCTACCTGCGCCCCGCTATGGACCGGGACAACCTGACCGTGGTTACCCATGCGCTGGTCCACAAG
>JAWOAO010000286.1:0-3932 GCA_046498485.1 Marinobacter sp.
CCATGGTTATGCCCTTTCCTGCACCGGTGGCTGCGTGTACTGGTACAGCCAGGTTTCTGTCAGCACCTGGTCACCCAGTTTCAGTTGCAGGCGCAGATCAATGGGCTCCTCGGAGTCATCGGGCACCAGATCAAACATGGCGCGATACCCTCCGTTGGAAGCCAGGGGGCGGGCCGAGGTGATTTCTATCCGGCCGCGGCTGGCAGTGATCACCGGCTCCACCTCGACATTGTCGGAAAGCATTGGCAATGGGCCCCCGGCAAAATCCACCGCAAAGCGCCAGGAGAAATAGGTTCGTTCCTGACCAATGACACCGCCAATCCCGGTGCGGGTTGCCTGCACAGTCGCCAGTGAATCAGGGCGTTCCGGTGCCTCTGCTCCCCAGGTCAGGGTGTAGCCGAACAGGTATTCGGTGCCCGATGTCAGTGGCTCGTCCGGATTCCAGAAGGCGACAATGTTGTCGAAGGTTTCGTCCCGTGTGGGAATTTCCACCAGCATGACGCTACCCGGGCCCCACTCCCCATGCGGCTCTACCCAGGCGCTGGGGCGTTTGTCGTAAAACACGCCATCGTCCTGGTAGTTGGCAAAATCACGGTCGCGCTGCAGCAGCCCGAAGCCCCTTGGATTATTGTCGACAAAACTGTTCACCCGCACTGAACGCGGATTGACCAGCGGCCGCCAGAGCCACTCTCCCTGCCCGTTATGAACCGCCAGCCCATCGGAATCATGAATTTCCGGGCGCCAGTCGTTCGCCATGCGGCGATGGTTCTCACCGGTCTGGTACATGCTTGTCAGCGGTGCTATTCCCACCCGCTCCATGGGTTTGCGTGGATACAGCGCAACGTCCACCTTCATTACCATGTCGCGGCCCGGGGTCATGGTGAAGGCATAGGCACCGGTGGTGCTGGGAGAATCGAGCAAGGCATAGACCACCATCTGGTGGCTGTCTGCAGCCGGTTTCTGCAACCAGAACTCGGTGAACTGTGGAAACTCTTCTTCCACGCTGAGACCGGTGTTGATGGCCAGCCCCCTGGCGGAGAGGCCGTATTGCATGTCCGAACCGACCGCGCGGAAGTAACTCGCCCCGAGAAAAGCAGCCAGGTCCCTCTTGTAGTCGGTGTGGAAGTGCACCCGGAATCCGGCGTAACCAAGGTCCCGGGGCAATGTCCCCAGAGGCTGCTCGCCATCATAACGGAAATACCCGGGATCATAGGCCAGCTCACGGGCCTGGCCGTCTTCAACCTCGTGGATGCGCACCGGCGATTTGAAATACAGGCCCAGATGGAACAGCTGAATCTGGAAGGGATTATCATCATTGCGCCACAGGGCTTCGGCCGGACGAAAACGAATGGCTTTGTAGTCGTCCCAGGACAGGTCCTTCAGAGAACCCGGCAGATCCCCTTCCCCGGACTGCCAGGGTTCGTCGGCCAGGGACCGGGCGCGGCCCTTGAGCCACCCGTAACTGAACGGCTGCGCCCCGCCCACCGTTTCTGCCTGTGCCTGCCGACTGGTTAACAATGCAGACAGGGGCAATGCCTGAACCCCTGCCAGAGCAATAAACGTTTTGATCAGTGTTCGTCTGTCCATCATGCATTCCTTGTTACCGGGCCGGATCGTTAGCCCCATATACGCTGCGTTTGCTGAGCATGGAGATACGCCGGCCCCAGAAACTGTCGGGCGTTGACTGCCATGCCAGCTGGTGCAGCTCTGCCACGGACTGCCTGTCGCGAAAAATCTGGCTGAGTTCGCTGCGGGACATCGATTCCGGCCCCTCGGCACTGCAACTCTGCACCAACGGCTCCAGTAACTCCGCCCTGCGGGCAAGTCGAACATCCCGAGCCAGGGCCTGATGAAGTCGGTTGAGCCGGGGGCGGACCACCGCTTCTTCCACCGCAGTCAATGCCGAATCGGCACCACTGTCGAGCCTTGCTGCCCGGGCATCCTCCAGCACCTGCACCGTTGAGCGCTCTTCCGGTATCAGCAACAATCCCCACCTGCGAAGCGCCTGCCCGATGCCAACGCGGCTGAGCAGAACCGACGTCGGCGCCGCCAGCACCAGAGGGATGGCCACCGGCAGTGACCAGAGAAAGAACATAGGGTCCAGGCTCCAGGCAAAGGCAGACCAGCCAGCGCCTACCAGCATTCCGGGGAGCTGGGTCAGGAAGGCGTCCCGCCAGGAGGTTTCCTGCGTGCGGTTCTGGCCAGCCCAGGTCAGCGACAGGTTGAACAGTGCGCCCAGCACGTAGCGGCTGTGGGCCATCATTCGTATCGGTGCCAGCAGAACCGAGACCAGAATCTCGGTGATCACGCTGAAAAACAGTCGAAAGAATCCGCCAAAATCTCTGGCGGTGCGATGGATGAGTGCGTCCAGTATGGCCAGAAACTTGGGAATGAAGAGAAGCGCCAAGGTGCTCAGGGCCAGGCCAAGAGCCCAATCCGGGCGCCATTCCGGCCAGAGCGGGGCCAGCCCCTGGTGCCCTTCCGGGAAATAATCAATGCTGGCCAGGGTCATCTGTACCGCTTCCACGGTTGTCAGCATCAGGAATCCCAGCCACAGAGGCGAAGCCATATAAGCCATAACGCCGTTAAGCAGTGCCATCCTGTGTGCCAGCCGCAGACGGCGGCCGAACAGCAGAATCCACAGATGCTGGAGGTTCCCCCGGGACCAGCGGTTGTCACGGGAAAGCTCGTCGGACAGCGTCGGGGGTGACTCTTCAAAACTGTTACCCAGGCCCGGCTCCAGCCAGACTTCATAACCGGCCCGCCCCATGTAGGCGGCTTCCACAAAATCGTGGCTCATGATCGGGCCGCTGAACAGGCCAAACCCGCGCAGTTTGCGCAGGCCGCAATGATCCATGAAGGGTTTGATGCGGATAATGGCGTTGTGCCCCCAGAATGCGGCGTCCCCCATCTGAATCGCCGACAGGCCGGTGGCAAACAATGTGGAATAGAGCCGGTTGGAGAACTGCTGGATCCTTGCAAACAGGGATTCGCCGTTGATAACCGAGGGGGCAGTCTGCAGTATGCCGACGTTCGGCTCCCGCTCCATCAATTTCACCATGCGCACAATCGTGTCGGCACTGAGCAGGCTGTCGGCGTCAAGGACCACCATGTAGCGGTAGCGGCGGCCCCAGCGGCGCAGAAAATCTGCCACGTTACCGCTTTTGAAGTTGAGGTTCACCCGCCGGCGACGATAGAACATCCGGCCCTCTGCCCCCAGTTCCCGGCAAAGCCGGAACCAGGTGGCCTGTTCTTCCAGCCAGAAGTTCGGGTCGCGGCTGTCTGAAAGGATATGGAACTCAAACTGGTCCAGTTGACCGGAACGTTCCAGGTCCTGATACACCGCTTTCAGGCCACTCAGGGTCCAGTGCACGGGCTCGTGGTACACCGGCATGATGATGGCCGTTTTTGCCAGTGGTGTAGCCTCCAGTGCCTCACCGTCATGTCGTTTCAGCAGGCTGTGGCGATCACCTCCCGCCAGCCGGAGGACAAAACCGAAGATGGCCGTCCAGAAGCCGACGGCAATCCACATGTAAAGAAGTGAAAACAGCACCAGGAGCCCCAGCTCCACGAGGGTGCCGCCATGGTAGGGCAATATCCACAGCAGGAAGTAACAGGCGACGAGTGTTTGCCCGAATACCAAAACAGCCAGCAACAGGCGACGGAACGTGGCCACCCTTCGCCAGCCACCGGAGCGCCGCCGGGCCAGTGTGCCTTCTGCTTCCCTGGTATCAGTCATAGCCGATTCGCCCGCGCTTCAGCGGTGGATTGGCGTCCGGTATGGCTTCGACGGGCAGTTCAAAATAGTGGGGAATGCGTCCAATGCACCGGGCGGGAAGATCCGGCCCGGCGCCTTCCGCCAGCGCCGACTCCACCAGGCGAAGGGCCTCCCTGCAGGAGTCGGTGGTCAGGGTAACCCCGTCATCCCCAAG
>JAWOAO010000332.1:0-6069 GCA_046498485.1 Marinobacter sp.
GATCGGTGTCAGAAAAGCATGGATCGTTGATTTGTTCAGTTCGGGATCCACCAGATCACTGATATGACCGTTGCGGTCTCGTGCAATAACCACAGGAATTTTATCCACTTTATACTTTCTGTTACTTTGCCCACCACGTTTTCTAGGCTTGCGGTGCGTGAGATTGCGCTTACCCTTGCAGGACTCAGCAAAGAAGGTTTCATCCACTTCAATAATGCCGGATAGAGCATTCGCGTTGGCGTTTGCACTGGCGTGTAGAAAACGATGACGCCACCGGAAAGCCGTCTTTAAATCAATGCCTACACAGGCCGCCGACACCCTTAGAGTCAGGCTGTCTCGCATGCATCGCAAGTAACCAAACCACTTGTTGCGATGGCGCAACCTGGCCAGTGATGTTCGTGTGACGGCATTGAAAGTTTTACGACAGCCTAAGTTCTGGCACCGATACCGCTGCAAGCCGCCAGAGCGTCCCCATTTTACAAGGTGTTCATCGCCGCAATGAGGGCAAAGACGGTGTGAGCTAGCAGTTTCAATCAAGGTGTGGGCTTGAGCATTAATTTGCCCAAGGAGCTGATCAGAAAAATGTTTTTTCAGATCAACCGGGAGGTGAGCTAAGGTGATTTCAAGGGCATTGATATCGGCCTGTTTCATGATGCGCTCCACCGAGGGACTGTTTATACAGCAGTATATACAGTATTATTGGAGCGTACCAACAGCGAAAGCCAACATAGCTATATTTATACAGTCGTCCATTAAACAGTGAGGACTCTTCTTAATGGCTGTTCAATCTTTGTTTTATTCAGACCGCGACGGACTCGAAATGGCACTCAAGACCCCCGATTCGATGCTCTTCACAACCAAAGCCGACGCCGATGCCCGGGATAAAATGCTCGAGCTTTCTGAAAACATCCAGCTGTGGCTGGAGAAAAAGATCCCGGCGATGCCCGAGGAATATGCAGAGCAATGTGCCCTGCTGATTGCCGAGAACAAGGATCTGTTCCAGAAGGCTCTGAAAAAGCCCGAAGTACTGAGCGAGCCGGCGGACACTAACCAATCAGGGAGTCTTTAATGGCTAACACCCGCGCATACGCAGCCACCAGCCCAACTTCCGGCCTGGGGCCCTACTCTTTTGACCGGCGCGCATTGCGCACCGATGACGTCGCCATCGAAATCGACTACTGCGGCGTTTGTCACAGCGACCTGCACACCGTCGAAAATGACTGGGGTGGTTCTAGGTATCCGGTGGTCCCGGGCCATGAGATTGTTGGCCGGGTAACGGCGGTGGGCCCGGAGGTCATCGGCTACAAGCCAGGAGATCTGGTCGGCGTCGGCTGCATGGTCGACAGCTGCCGCAGCTGCTCCGCTTGCGATTCCGGGCTTGAGCAATACTGCCTCGAAGGCTCAACCATGACCTACGGCAGTCTGGACCGGCACGATGGCACCGTTACCCACGGCGGCTATTCCGACAAAATCGTGGTCAGCGAGCGTTTTGTGGTTCGCCTGCCCGAGAAGCTGGATCCGGCCAGTGCGGCACCACTTTTGTGTGCCGGCATTACCACCTACTCGCCGCTTAAACACTTTAACGTTGGTAAAGGACACAAGGTGGGCGTACTGGGCATGGGTGGCCTGGGGCATATGGGCGTTAAGCTCGCCAAGGCGCTCGGTGCTGAAGTTACCCTCTTCACCCGTTCCGAGGCCAAGGTCGCCGAAGCGAAAAAGCAGGGCGCGGATCACGTCATTATTTCCACAGACAAGGCCCAGATGAAAGCAGCGGCGGAGTCGTTCGATTTTCTGCTCGACACCATTCCTGTTGCCCACGACTTCAACCCGTACCTGAAGTGCCTGAAATATGATGGCACCCATATTCTGGTGGGACTGCTTACACCGGTGGAGCCAGCGCTGCAGGCCGGGCTGTTGGTGACCAAGCGTCGTACGGTCGCGGGTTCCCTGATCGGTGGTATGCCGGAGACACAAGAAATGCTGGATTTCTGCGCCGAGCACGACATTACCTGCGACGTCGAAATGCTCGACATCCAAAACATTAACGAAGCTTACGAGCGCATGAAAAAAGGGGACGTAAAGTACCGCTTCGTGATCGACATGAAATCTCTCAAAGACAGCTGACCGTCCAGTCTTGCTTCCCCGGGACCATCAGCAGGCAACCCGGGGAGCCTATGACAATTCGCTAATAAACAATCCGGTTGCAAAGGTTTAGCATGGGTTTATGTTTATCGTATATAGCCCTGGATACAACGCATGACTTTTGCACGCATTGCCGGAACCGGTTCTTACCTGCCGGACAACATTGTTACCAATCGTGATCTGGAAAAGCGGGTAAACACGTCTGACCAGTGGATTCGTGATCGCACCGGCATTGAACAACGCCATATCGCCCTGCCCGGTCAAACCACCGTTGATTTAGCGGAACAGGCTGCGCTTCGTGCGATCGAAGCTGCGGGTATCGCCAATAGCGATATCGACCTCATCATATTTGCCACCACCACGCCGGACAAAGTGTTCCCCAGCTGCGCCTGTATTCTTCAGGCACGGCTGGGCATTCATGGCTGCCCTGCCTTTGATATTCAGGCGGTGTGCAGTGGCTTTGTTTACGCTCTGGCGATGGCTGAAAAATTCATCAGTACCGGTACCAGCAAGAAGGCTCTGGTGATTGGTGCCGAGGTGTTCTCCAGAATTCTGAACTGGGATGACCGCACCACCTGCGTGCTGTTTGGTGACGGTGCCGGCGCGGTCATATTGGAAGCCAATGAGGAAACCGGCATCCTGTCCACCCATCTGCACGCCGATGGCCGCTACGAAGAGCTGTTGCACGTACCGTGCGGTGTAGCCACCAACTTCGACGCCGTCAAAGCCGGCCAGGCCTTTGTTGAAATGAAAGGCAGCGAAGTGTTCAGGGTGGCGGTTAACACGCTGGGCCAGATTGTGGATGAAACCCTCGAAGCCAATCAGCTGCAGAAATCGGATATCGACTGGCTGGTGCCTCACCAGGCCAACCTGCGCATTATTACCGCGACGGCCCGCAAGCTGAACATGTCGATGGATCAGGTTGTGATGACGGTGAACCGCCATGGCAACACCTCGGCCGCCTCAATTCCACTGGCCTTGGATGAAGCAGTCAGAGACGGCAGGATCAAGCGCGACCAGGTTGTCTTGCTTGAAGCATTCGGCGGCGGATTTACCTGGGGCTCAGCCTTGCTGAAGTATTGATGACCCGGACTTTGATATTCCAGTAAATTATTTCAATATTTATTTTTAATATTTTTAGTTCTTAGCAACCTTTGCTAGATTGCTCCTCAGATTCACCTTTCCGGTTCTGAGGAGCTCACCATGAAACAACTGCTTAAAGGATTTGCACTGGGCGCTGCCCTGCTTTCCGCCCAACCGGCACTCGCGGCCGACCGGGAGCTTCTCAACACGTCTTACGACATCGCCCGGGAACTCTTCGCAGCCTACAACGAAGAATTCAGCAAACACTGGCAGCAGAAAACCGGGGAGACGCTTGAGATCAAGCAATCCCATGCGGGTTCCTCCCGTCAGGCCCAGGCGATTATTCAGGGCCTCAGCGCAGACGTCGCGACCTTTAACCAGGTGACCGACATCGACATCCTGCATGCCCGCGGCAACCTGATCCCCGAAAACTGGGCCGAGCGCCTGCCAAACAACAGCTCACCCTACTATTCAACCATGGCCTTCCTGGTCAGAAAGGACAACCCGAAGAACATCCAGAACTGGGATGACCTGGCTCGTGAGGATGTTGCGCTGGTCATGCCGAACCCAAAAACCTCCGGTAACGGTCGCTACACCTACCTGGCTGCGCTTGGATACGCCCAGGACGAATTTGGGGATGACCAGGCCAGCATCGACCAGTTTCTGTCTGCGTTCCTCGGTCAGGTACGCGTGTTCGACAGCGGCGGCCGCGGGGCAACGACCACCTTTATCGAGCGCGGCATTGGCGATGCCCTGCTGACCTTCGAGTCTGAGGTGTTGAACCTTGCCGATCGCTTTGAAGACGGCGACTACGTGGTCATCACCCCGAGTGTCAGCTTCCTCGCCGAGTTCCCGGTTACCTGGATCGATGACTACATCAGGCAGAACGGCACTGAAGAGCTGGCAAAGGAATACCTGAGCCACCTGTATACCGAAGATTCCCAGCGGTTACTGGCTGGCTTCAACTACCGCGTTCACAACGAAACGGTGAAACAGGAAAACAGCGATCGCTTCCGCGACCTGAAGCTCAAGTCCATCGATGACATCGCCGGCGGCTGGGAAAAGGCCATGGCAGAACACTTCGCCAGCGGCGGCAAGCTGGACCAGCTGCAACGGCGTCGATAAGAGGCTGCCATGTCTGCATCCGCCAACCCAAGCGTCGCCCCCGTGCGGCGCTTTTCAGGTCGCAGCAAACGGGTCTTGCCGGGGTTTGGCCTAAGCCTCGGCATCTCGCTGTTTTTTGTCAGTCTGGTTCTGCTCCTGCCGATAACCGGGCTGGTGATTGAAACCTCGGGCATGACCTGGGATCAGTTCGTGTTCACCATCACCGACCCTCGGGTGGTGGAATCCTACAAGGTGACGATCTGGACCGCCTTTGCCGCCTCGCTCTTCAACGGCTTTTTTGGCCTGCTGCTGGCGTGGATACTGGTGCGTTACGAGTTCCCCGGTAAGCGGATTATAGACGCCTTTGTCGATCTGCCGTTCGCGCTCCCCACCGCCGTCGCCGGTATCACCCTGGCCACGCTGTTCGCGCAAAATGGCTGGTACGGGCAGTGGCTGGCAAAATTGGGCATCGAGGTTGCGTTTACCCCCCTGGGCATCGTCGTCGCCATGGCGTTTACCAGCATTCCGTTTGTGGTGCGCACGGTTCAGCCGGTGCTCGAAGAGTTGGCACCGGCAGACGAGGAAGCCGCTGTCAGCCTGGGCGCAAGCGATGGTCGGGTTTTCCGCAAGGTCATTTTTCCTTCGCTGTGGCCGGCTCTGGTGACCGGAACCGCGCTGTCCTTTACCCGCAGTCTGGGCGAATTCGGGGCCATTATCTTTATCGCGGGCAATACCCCTTACGTCAGTGAAGTGACCAGTCTGATGGTGTTTATCCGCCTGCAGGAATACGACTACGCCGCCGCCAGTGCTATTGCCTCCGTCGTTCTGTTGGCGTCATTGCTGCTGCTGTTTGCTATCAACCTGTGGCAGGGCCGCTACCTGCGCCGCCTGGAGGGACGTTAGATGGCCATTGCCCACCGTCGCGTTGGTGATCAACCCTGGGTGCGCCGCACGCTGATCGGCACCGCCTTGTTGGTGGCCCTGTTTATGCTGGTCATTCCGGTGGTGGTGATCTTTGCCCAGGCCTTGAGCGCTGGCTGGTCGACCTTTGCTGGCAACGTTACAGACCAGTACACCCTGCACGCCATTGGTTTGACCCTGTTCGTGGCAGCACTGACCGTTCCCCTGAATCTGGTATTCGGAACCGCCCTGGCCTGGTCGGTTACCCGGTTCCGCTTTCCCGGTCGCAAGCTGCTGATCACGCTGATCGATATTCCGTTTGCGGTGTCGCCGGTCATCGCCGGTCTGTTGTACCTGCTGCTCTATGGCCGTAACGGTTGGCTGGGAGGCTGGCTGGCCGACTACGATGTGCAACTGATGTTTTCCTGGCCCGGTATCGTAATGGTCACGGTGTTTGTGACCTGCCCGTTTGTCGCTCGGGAACTGATCCCGCTTATGCAGCAACAAGGCAGTGAAGAAGAAGAGGCCGGCGTGGTTCTGGGCGCCTCGGGCTGGCGGGTGTTTCGCAAGATCACCCTGCCGAACATCAAATGGGCGTTGATTTATGGGGTGGTTCTGACCAACGCCCGCGCAGTTGGTGAGTTCGGTGCGGTGTCGGTTGTTTCAGGTAACGTTCGCGGTGAAACCAACACCTTACCGCTGCATGTTGAACTGCTTTATGCGCACGGCGATCGCGGAGGCCTTCGCCCGCCGCTTCGACGTGACCGAGTGGCGCCTGGACGAGCGCACGCGGCGGCTGGCCGAGATCGCGGCCGCCGAGCACCTCGTCGAGGCCCGGCC
>JAWOAO010000371.1:0-8749 GCA_046498485.1 Marinobacter sp.
CAGATCGCCGTCTGTTTGCTGCCTGGTCAGGATTGGGCTGGGCGTTTGGTGCGGTGTTCGGGCTTCTGGCTTTGCTGGGGGACCTGCTCAGCAGCTTTCTCAAGCGCCGGATGGGGCTGGGGGCCAGTGCCCGGGCGTTATGGCTCGATCAGCTGCCGGAGGCGTTGCTGCCGATGCTGCTGGCCTGGTTGTGGTTGCCCTTGCCGTTGTGGCAGGCGGTCGCCGTGGCGGTGCTCTTTGCGCTTTCCAACATGCTGGTTTCGCCACTGCTGTATCGCCTTGGGATCCGCAAACAACCGCACTGAAGGGCTTATGTCGGCCCCTGGGTGAGCTTGTGCAAAGTCACTTCCGGCGGGCAGTTAAGGCGGACGTTCAGGACCGAGGTGCCGGAACCGGGAGAGGTATAGCCCTGCATGCCATTAACCTGCCAGAATCCCCGCCCCAGCTGCCTTGGGCAATCAGCATCCAGGGTAACCGGAATGCCGCCGGGCAGGCAGATCTGGCCGCCGTGGGTGTGCCCGCACAGGAACAGGTCGTAACCGGCATGGGCCGCTTCGCGCCAGATCTCCGGCGTGTGACTCAGTAACAGACTGATGCCGCCAGCCGGGATATCGTCGCCGGCACGGTGCAGGTTGTGGACTTTGTAATAGTGCGCGTCATCGACACCGGCCAGGTACAGAGTGCCTTTCGGGCGTTGCAGGGGGACCATCTCGTTCATCAGCAGGCGGTACCCCATGTCTTCCAGCGCCGGTACCATACGCACGCTGTCATGGTTGCCCAACACCGCATAGGCGTCGCCCTTGATGGCTTTGCGCAGTTGCGCCATGCCCTCAAGAGCCGCTTCGATGGGGCCCCAGGTGAGCTGGCGGTAATCGCCGGTCAGCACACACAGATCGTACTCCAGCGGCTCGATCTGGCGGATAACCGCTTGCAGGTTGTGCTCGTCCATATCCACATGCAGATCGGTCAGGTGCAGGATACGAAAACCCTCGAAAGCCGCGGGCAGATCCGGCACAACAAAGGTGTTGTGTGCGGTGTTGAGCTTGCGGCTGTTGGCCTGGGCGCGATTGAACAGGCCCACGGCCTGCAGGCAGAAGCGGATCAGCCCGGGCGCATTGGTCAGATTTTCCAGGTGGAACGAACGCTTGTCCCGGCCCAGAACCCGGGCTTCGGATTCCTGCTCGATGTTAAGCCGCTGTCGGGCGTGAACCGGCCCGAGCCGAAGGCTCAGACGGTATTGAAGGAGTTCGTCCTGATTTACCGATTCGCGGACTTTTGCTGCCATGCTTGTTTTCCCTGATGCCGAGCAGAGTCTTATGATTGACCCCTGTTGTCATTATGGATGGTCACAGGGCTTGTGCAACCGCCCTGACACGACGTTCATGTTTTACTGCGATTTATGATGGCACTACCCGGAGAGATGCAATGGCGATGACCGAAACCGACCAGCCCGGGGCCCTGAGCAGCTGGCAGGTGTTCCTGATTTTTTTGCGCCTGGGCCTCACCTCGTTTGGTGGCCCGGCCGCGCACCTGGGATTTTTCCACGATGAATTTGTAACGCGCCGGCAATGGTTGTCAGCCAGCGCCTATGGTGAAGTGGTTGCGCTTTGTCAGCTGTTACCAGGGCCCGCGTCCAGTCAGGTCGGGCTCACGATCGGGTTTTTGCGTGGCCACTACGGTGGCGCGCTGGCAGCCTGGTTGGGCTTTACCCTGCCGTCGGCCATCCTCATGGCGCTGTTCGCCTTTGGCCTGACACTCTGGCCGGAGGCCGGCTCGGGTGGCTGGATCAACGGGCTGAAGCTGTTTGTCGTGGCGGTGGTGGCCCAGGCCGTGTGGCAAATGGGGCAGGCCCTGTGTCCGGACAAGCCCCGGGTGGTTATCGCCCTGCTGGTGGCGGCGGTGTTGTTGCTGGTGGGCGCAACCTGGATGCAGATTCTGGCGCTGGTCATGGCGGCTGGCGCCGGGGCTGGCCTGGGCCTGAGTACAGACAAGGCTGCCGAGGCGCTGAAAGTACCGGTGCAGTCCCGCAAGCCGCTGTGGTTTGCCGGGGCCTTTGCCGTGTTGCTGGCACTCTCCCTGCTGCCGCAGCAAACCGGCTCACTGGCCTGGCTGGGGGCTGAGCTGTATCGGGCTGGTGCCCTGGTGTTTGGCGGTGGCCACGTGGTGTTGCCCTGGCTGCAGGAAGGCTTTGTCGAGTCCGGTAACATGCCGGCGGACACCTTCCTGGCGGGCTATGGTGTGGCGCAGGCCGTGCCCGGGCCGCTGTTTACCTTTTCGGCCTTTCTGGGCGGCGCTGAAGCCGGTTTTTCCGGGGCGATCATTGCCGTGGTGGCGGTGTTTCTGCCGGGAACCCTGCTGGTGTTTGCCGGCCTGCCACTGTGGCGTTGGCTGCGGGAGCATCAGCCGGCCCGCTCCGCGCTCGCCGGTGTCAATGCCGGGGTGGTGGGGCTGCTGCTGGCGGCCCTGTATGATCCGGTATGGACCTCCGCC
This sequence comes from Marinobacter sp., assembly GCA_046498485.1. Lineage (GTDB taxonomy): Bacteria > Pseudomonadota > Gammaproteobacteria > Pseudomonadales > Oleiphilaceae > Marinobacter. The sequence goes on from JAWOAO010000371.1 coordinate 2,491, forward strand.
GTGCATGGCCCGACCGACCTGGCCCTGGCCCTGTTATTCTGGTTGGCACTGGCGGTTATGCGCTGGCCGGTTTGGGGGCTGGCGCCTGCCAGTGCCATACTGGGAGCAGTCTTTTTGTGATTGCCGGCCGTATATCAAGCCACAGTCAAACCAACCGCAATGATTGGAGCCATGCCATGACCGATGCCTGTAATATCCCCGGCCTGAATGTACCGCGCAGCCGGTTCCCGACACCGGAGCAGGACCTGCCGGAAGCCGGCAGCGAGGCCCGGGTTGTGCTGGCCGGAGGCTGCTTCTGGTGCGTGGAGGCGGTGTTTCTGGCCATCGATGGCGTCACCCGGGTGGAATCCGGCTATGCTGGAGGCGCAGCAGAAACCGCCAACTACAATGCGGTCTGCAGCGGCACCACCGGCCATGCCGAGGCAGTGGATGTGCACTACGACCCGGCCAGGATCAGTTTTGGCGAGTTGCTGAGGATCTTCTTCTCGGTCGCCCATGATCCGACCCAGCGGAACCGGCAGGGTAATGATATTGGCACTCAGTACCGGTCAGCGGTTTTTTATGAAACCGACGACCAGAAACAGGTCGTTGAAGCCTATATCCGCCAACTCAATGACGCCGGGGTTTATTCAACACCGGTTGTGACCAGCCTGGAGCCGCTCGACGCCTTCTACCCGGCGGAAGCCCAGCATCAGAATTTTGCCGCCCGTAATCCCTGGCAACCCTATGTCATGGCGGTCGCGGCACCGAAAATGGAAAAGCTGGCCAGTACCTGGCCGGATCGACTGAAACCCGAATTCAGCCAGGATGACCCCGACCTGGCCTGAGGAGTATGCCATGAGTAAATCTGCTGCAGGCTATGACCTGACGCCGCTGAGCAAAGCACAGGTTGACGCAAAAGCCTCGGATCTTACTGCCGAAGAGAAGCGTGTCTTGCTGGATCACGGTACCGAGCATCCGTTTTGCGGCACGCTGCTGGATAACAAGAAGGCCGGGGTGTATCACTGCCGCCTGTGCGATCTTCCGCTGTTCAGTTCCGATGCCAAGTTTGATTCCGGAACCGGCTGGCCGAGTTTTTTTCAGCCCTTTGATCCGGAGCATATCCGCTCTATCGAGGATGTCAGTTTGGGTATGGCACGCACCGAGATCCGCTGTGCCCGCTGCGACAGTCACCAGGGACACGTGTTTCCGGATGGTCCACCACCAACCGGACAGCGCTACTGCCTGAATTCTATTTCTATGGTGTTTCGGGAAACGGCCTGAGGAGGATCGGGGGCTTCCTGCCCCCGAGTGCTATTGCGCGCCACCGGTCACTGAGGTTACGTAATCGGCGACCGCCTGAATCTGCTCTTCAGTCAGCGATTCCTCGAAGGCAGGCATAATGCCCACTCCGCCGGTAACCGCGTTGATGACCTGTTCGAGAGAGGGCTTCAGTTCGTCCAGGTCGGGACCAATGGCACCGGCAGAGCCGGCATCTGCCAGGGTATGGCAAATGGCGCAGGATGGCTGCGCCTCCTGAGTGAAGACCTGTTTGCCTTTTGCTGTGTTACCGGCATGAGCCAGTGATGCCAGCCCGAACAGGGCTGCTGCTACCAGTACTGCAGTTTTTATCATCGTGTGGTTTTCCAGAAAAGTCGTGGGCTGGCGCTATCCTTGCCAGCCCACGTTTTATCAACTGACGGTGACCGATACACCATGGTCACTCCAGCCGTTGTGGCCATAGCCCCGTTCGTTTTCAGTCCGGCCTTCAGGTTGCGTATTGCCCTCAACATCGGTTGCCCGGCTGACAATTCGATGGTCACCCGCAGAGAGGTCTGCGGCCATGACAAACGGACGCCAGGCATAAGGCCCAAGATCTGGACCCAGGAAGCGAGCCTGTTTCCAGTTTTTACCGCCGTCTGTGGAAACTTCAACCTTGTCAAGATCGACGATTCCGCCGAAAGCTACGCCATAGATCATGTTGCGACCGCTGCGTCCGGATTCCAGCGGCGCCGTCACCCAGGATTTGACGTTCATTTCCCACATGGAGGGCTGATCCGGTGAGCCCTTCACGCCAACGTCGCGAACCCGGTAACCGGAGGCCTGAATCTTGGCCTCGGTCTGGCTCTCGGTGAAAGCAATGTTCTTCACGTATTTGACGTTGTTTACGCCGTAATAGCCCGGTACTACCATGCGCAGCGGGCCGCCATGGGTGTGACTGAGGGGCTCGTCGTTCATCTCCCAGGCCAGCAACGCGCTGTCCAGGGCTCTGGTGGGCACCGACCGTTCGACAATCACCGTCTTGGGGTCCAGCCCTTCAGGCAGGGATTCGCCGCCAGTGCTGGTGATGTAGCGGGCTCCGTCAGCAGGGCCACCAAGGGCCGCGATCACATCTTTCAGAGGCACGCCAGTCCACATGATGCATCCGGCGGCGCCGACCGACCATTGAGTGCCGCTGGCGCCGTGAGGGAAGAACGCCCGGCCATTGCCTGAGCATTGCAGTACCGAGGCAACCGTGGTGACACCCATGGTTTTCAGTTCGCCGACGGTGAGCGTTCGGGGATTTTTGACGCCGTCGATCTGAACTTCCCAGGCGTCTGGATCTTCGGTTACCGATGCCGGCGGTGCTGGCAGATTGTTGCGCACGAACAGCCGGCTGCTGGGGGTGATCACGCCATTACCAATGGCACCCCGGTGGGTTTCCATGGTGTTGGCGCTGTGCACGATCAACGCGCTGCGATCTTTCCAGGCGGCATAGTCGGGCAGGGATTTGGGTTCGCTGGCTTTGGCCAGCGGGACGAAGCCCAGCAGGCTGACGGCCGCCATGGCGCCGGCGCTGCCGACCAGCAGGCTGCGCCGTGAGGGGCTGGCAAGCCCTGGATCATTGGCCCCGCGATGAAGGGCTGGTTGCTGTTTCATAGTCCGTCTCCTTTTTGGAATTGTGGTTCGACGGTTGGTCGCTCCGGCTACCCGGGAGCGCATTATATCCTTATTACTTATAGGTGCTGTTTAACAATTGATCAATGTTTTTGTGCGTTATTCCGTGCGAACCGGAGCCGGTATACTCCAGCACTGGTTCGCCCATGAACGCGGTGGTTATATGTTGGACACCACGGTAGAGAACAGATAGCCGGTGTAGGCGATATACACCGTCAACAGAATAACACCGTCCACCCGTGAGATCATTTTGCGCCAGCCGGTTACGCCAAAACCCATCACCAGCAGCCCGACGGTCAGTGCCAGCATCAGTGCCCAGTCCCGGTACAGAACCTCCGGGGCAACCGATAACGGCTCAATCACCGCGGCCAGGCCGACCACCGCCAGGGTGTTGAAAATACCCGAACCGAGAATGTTGCCCAGAATCAGGTCGTGCTCGTTCTTTTTGACGGCCGCCAGGGCTGCTGCCAGTTCGGGCAGGGAGGTGCCGATAGCAACAATGGTCAGGCCGATGACCAGGTCGCTGATGCCGAGGCTCTGGGCAATCGTCACCGCGCCCCAGACCAGAATGCGGGAACTCACGACCAGCAGGATCAGACCGATCACCAACCAGATGATGGCGCTTTTCATCGGCATCGGGTGAGCGATGATCTCGGTATCGGCGTCGCCTCCCAGGGGGTCGCTCTTGCCTTTGATGCCCTGGAAGATAGACCAGCCCATCACGGCGGCGAACACGCCCAGCAGCACCCAGCCGTCAAGCCGTGACAGTTCGCCATCCAGCAACTGGGCGCCGGCAATCAGGACAAGCACCACCAGCAGCGGCAGCTCTTTGCGGATAACCTGGGAATGTACGGAAATTGGCGCAATAATGGCGGTCAGGCCCACGATTAAGGCGATGTTGGTGATGTTCGAGCCGTAACCGTTGCCCAGAGCCAGCCCCGGATTACCGTCGGCAGCGGCCATGGCCGACACTGCCAGTTCCGGTGCCGAGGTGCCAAAACCAATGATCACCATACCGATCAACAGCGAGGGCATGCCCAGGTGCTTGGCGGTGGCGGCCGCACCTTCCACAAACTTGTCCGCACTCCAGACCAGCAACACCAGCCCGACAATAATGGCACCGGTAGCCATCAGCATAGAAAGACCTCGATCAAATGTCAGTGCCCGCTGCCGATAGCGCAGGCGAGGGGAAGATGGCGCACAAGATACAGCAAGTCAGCATTTCAGGTCAGCCCCGGACGCTCGGCAATTTCCGGTGTAGGCAATGATCCGCATTCTTTGAAAAAAGGTATCAGACTAAGGTGGCGCTGATATTGTTAACAAATCGCGCGAAAATTGAGCCAAATGACAAGGGTTCGTCCAACACGGATCAATTGGCGATCGCAATTTATTATCCCGTTAAAAAACCGGATAATGCGCCCAAATTCAGACCGGAAGCACACGGCAGCGCCGCCTACCTCGCGCCAGGCCGGCTTCCGACAGGCCACTTTCGCTGATCGTGGAGTGGCAACAGGCTCAACACTAGCTAGGGTGAAGACCAATGGCCGTTAGACAGGCAGACGTAGTGCTGGTCGGTGGGGGCGTCATGAGCGCAACCCTCGGCATGATGCTCAGACAGCTGGATCCGTCTCTGGACATCGTCATGGTGGAGCGTTTAGACCACGTTGCCCATGAAAGCACCGATGGATGGAACAACGCGGGGACTGGCCACGCCGGTTACTGCGAACTCAACTACACGCCCGAAACCGACGATGGTGATGTTGAAATTGCACGCGCGTTGCAAATCAACGCGCAATACGAGGTGTCTCTGCAGTTCTGGTCGTACCTGGTGGAGCAGGGCATTCTGCCGGAGCCGTCCAGCTTCATTAATCGCACGCCGCACCAGAGTTTTGTCTGGGGCGAAAAAGACGTCGCCTTTCTCAAGCGCCGTTTTGAGCGCCTGAAAGCCCACCACCTGTTCCGGGAAATGGAATACACCGAAAGTCCGAAAGATCTCGCCGAGTGGATGCCGCTGGTGGTTAATCAGCGTGATCCGATGCAGCGGGTTGCGGCTACCCGCATCAAACACGGCTCTGACGTGGATTTCGGCTCACTGACCCGCAGCATGGTCAAGTGGCTGGAAACCCAGCCCAATTTCGAGTTGATGCTGAGCAGCCCGGTGCACTATATCGACCAGCGCGACAATGGCCGCTGGAAGCTGCGGGTGAAGAACCAGAAAACCGGAGAGTTGACCAAGCTGGAAGCCGGTTTTGTCTTCCTCGGTGCCGGTGGTGGTGCACTGCCCATGCTGCAAAAATCAGGTATTGAAGAGGCCAGGGGTTACGGCGGTTTCCCGGTCAGTGGCCAGTGGCTGGTGTGCCAGAAGCCTGAAGTCGTGAAACAGCATACTTCCAAGGTTTACGGAAAAGCACCGATTGGCGCGCCGCCGATGTCGGTTCCGCACCTGGATATGAGAATCATCAACGGCGAGCCGGCGCTGCTGTTTGGTCCGTTTGCCGGCTTTACCACTCGTTTCCTGAAGCAGGGTTCGATGTTTGATCTACTCGGTTCGGTGCGTGCCACGAATCTGCGCCCGATGTTGTCGGTGAGCAAAAGCAATATGGATTTGACGCGTTATCTGATCGGCGAGGTGTTCCAGTCGCACAGCGATCGGGTCGAAGCACTGCGTAATTTCTTTCCAGATGCCCGGGAAGAAGACTGGAAGCTGCAGATGGCGGGCCAGCGCGTACAGATCATCAAGCAAACGTCGGAAGGCGGCGGCAAGCTGGAATTTGGTACCGAGATCGTCGCGGCCAAAGATGGCACACTGGCAGCCCTGCTGGGCGCCTCTCCCGGTGCATCGACGGCGGCTAATGCCATGCTGGATGTGATTGAGCGCTGTTTCCCTGAGAAGATGAAAACGGATCAGTGGCAAAAACACATGCGTGAGCTGGTGCCGTCTTATGGCCAGACGCTGGTAGAGAACGAAGTCTTGCTCAACACAGTACGCGAGAGAACCTTGTCTACTCTGAAGCTGAACTGATCTTTTGAACTGGAGCGTGCCGATGGTTTCAATCCTTGTCAGGGGCTGATCTGTTGCTTCGGTAAAGACCCCCTATGTATTGCGGGATCTGCTCAAACATCAGGAAGACCTCGATTTTTATGTATAATCGAGGCATGCATTAACTGATAGGGTTTGATGCAGACCCTGAGGATTATCGTTTGAGTGAGTACCAATCGGCCAGCCAGAAATATTAACACCAGGATCAAAGCGGAGAGCATCATCATACCACCAGCCCCTGTACCATTTTCTCCACATTGTGCCGTTCTTTCTGCCGAAAAATATACTGAAGGAATTGACTGT
>JAWOAO010000241.1:0-5895 GCA_046498485.1 Marinobacter sp.
TATTACCAGGAACTGGGTTTAAAACCATCACCGGCGATGAAGGCCATCTACAAGCAAATACTTTCTTCCCAGCCACAATTGGATTCCATGGAGGCACTTCATGCTGACCTTGACGGAGACGGCGTTGTTGAAAATGCGTATTTATGCAACGCAGAAATTTTCAGGTCCATCTATGAACTGGAACGCCGAAGAAGTGAACGTAATGGCGTGCAGGCTGTCATTGGTATGATTACCATGGAACATCCTGTCAGTGCCAGCTACGGTAAACAACAGCAACGGATTCTTGCCTTGCAGCAACATCTGATGCATCATCTGCGAAAAGGCGATACCATTACCCGTTGGAATGATTCTCAATTCCTGGTGCTTTTGCCAGGGCTCAATGTTGAAACCATCGAATCTGTCTTGCACCGGGTCATCCAACGTTTCCCACGGGAAACGCCAGAAGATTTAACCCGCATTCATTCACATTGTCAACTTATCTTACCCAACCAAAACCAGGCCGGAAATGCAGATTAAACAAACCAAAACGTGAAGAAGGGACCCTTACCGGGTCCCTGAGGTTGTCGAAAAAGTCATGTTTTAAAGATGAAACATGGCTTTTTTGCGCTTATAATCAGTTTTGAGGGGTGATATTGCTTTGAGAAAGGGTATTCCTATCCTCTTTTATCAAGGATAGTGGCAATTTTTTTCACATTAAGCGCAGTCGCTGTTAACAGCGCCTGTGCCTTAACTCCCTCTGATCCACGATAGTGAGCGTACCTCATACCACTTAGCTCTTTCATATCTGCAAAGACCCGTTCAATGGTCTCCTTACGCCGCTGGTACAGAGCCTTCCCCTCCGGGGTCTTCATGAAGGCTCTTACTTCATCGGCATAGTGTTCTTTGATGTGACGCCTGATGGTCCGTGATTGGTTTTCTTCTATGACACCATCGGTATTGCTTTCATAAAGGCATTTTTCCCGTTTAGGACACTTTCTGCACACTTCCGGATCACTCCGGTACTCCACATATCCTTCCCGAGTGGTGGTGACATACCTGAGTACCTGTCCTTCAAAGCAGGTGTATTCATCCCGTTCGGGGTCATACTCAAACCAATACTTGCTTTTCTTACCCTTTTTACCGGCATATTTCCTTGGTCCAATGACAGGTGTCAGGTTTCTTTCCGCCAGTGCTTCTAAGACGTTAAGGTTAAAGTAGCCTGCATCTGCACCCACATGGGTGGGGATGATTTTCAGGGTTTCAAATATTTCATCCAGGTTATCGATGTAAACCGTGGAATCATGGACGTTGCCAGGTGTGACGTTGATTCCCAGGATGATGTTGTTCTCGCCATCAACGGTGCCGTGTATTAAGTGGTAAAAGCCGACAGGTTTGCGATCTCTGTGCATGTATCCGCTGGAAGGATCGGTCTTGCTGATTTTGGTGTTCTTTCGGACAACTTTATCGGCTGCCGCCTTTAAAGGTTTCTGTCCTTTGCTTTCTCTTTTGTCATTAACCAGTGCGAGTAAGGACTCGTCTTCCGAGATGGTCATTTCTTTTTCTTCGTTTGTGTATTTTGAATTGCTGGCATTGGCCCGGATATGGGTTGAATCGGTATAAAAAATTTTTCCTGACACCAATTTGTTTTCCATTGCCATTAGTACCACTTCGTTCATAATGCTTTCATACACCTTCGCGTCTTTAAATCGCTGGGTTCTATTGTAACTAATCGTGCTGTGGTCGGGGATGGTATCGGTGATGCCGTAACCTAAAAACCAGCGGTAGGCCATGTTGTGATGGATTTCTTCGGCCAGCCTTCTTTCTGAAGGTATTCCGTAGAGTGCCTGGATTAGAGACATCTTGAACAGCACCACTGGATCAATGGATGGTCGGCCCATGGTATCGGCATAATACTCATCTACAAGGTCATAGATAAACCCCAATGATATGTGCTTATCAATTTTTCTCAGTAAGTGGTCTTCTTTTACCAACTGCTCTAACATTACCAGTTCTGCTTTAAGCTGCACATGATCTCTTTTTGTCATCATTCGAATCACCCCTTATATCTATATTCGACATCAAGGGGCGAATCTCCTTTTTGATTGACAACGCTGTAAGTTTCATCAATTCGCTGTTCGAGAATTTCGGATCCGGTGTCATGGCTCCGAAAACAGGCGTCATGTTCCACAATCGTGGCTACAGCTTCCGTCTCGACGCAGATCACCCGAACGTCCTCGCCCCTGGCAAGCGACCTCTTCATACCATCATCCCGGGGCTCGTGATGAGGAATGGCCGTCCGGTAATGCCATTTGGAGTGATGGGCGGACACTACCAGTCCTTCGGACAGGCCTGGATGCTATCGAACATGGTCGATTACGGCATGGACATACAAGAAGCGCAGGATTGCGCGAGGGTCTTCGCATATCACGGCCAGGTGCCGATCGAGCGCGGTGTACCGGACGCCACTGCCGCGCGCTTGCGCGATATGGGGCACGACGTGTTCGTCCGGGCGGTGGCCTTAGGCGGCAGCCAGGGAATTTGGATCGATCAGGAGCGCGGCGTTCTCGCAGCCGGATCGGATCCTCGAAAGGACGGGTGCGCACTCGCCTTTTGATAGAAGCCTTCCACAAACGACAAAGTTCCTAAACCAGCAGAGGAAGACTAACATGTTCAAAAAATTCATCCGCTCCGCACTACTCGCATCTGTTGCGGGCGCTGTGCTACCTTCTGTGGCTGCGGCCGAATATCCCGAGAACGAAGTCGAGATTGTCATTCCGTACGGGCCAGGCGGCGCCACCGATGTTCTGTTCCGACTAATCTCCAAAGAAGCCGAAAAGCATTTCGGCGAGGCAATCGTCCCAGTCAACATGGCCGGCGCCGGTGCCACGCGCGGCTCGCGCCATGTCAAGGATGCCGAACCTGATGGCTATACAATCCTTGGCAGCCACGACACGATCGCGCTGTCGAACCTGGCCGGAATGGTTGACTATTCCTATGACGCATTCGAACCGGTCATCCTGTTGACCCAGACAATCAACATCGTCAGCGGCGGGGAAGATCCGGTGGTCTCCAGTGCGGCCGAGTTGCCCGACTACATTGAAAACAACCCTGGCGAACTGGCCATCTCGATGATCCCAAGCTCGACTGACCATTTTTTCTGGGCCTCGTTCTTTGAGACAACCGGCATCGATATGGATGACATCCGCTTTATCGGCTATCCTGACACTGGCGAGCAGGTCTCAGCGGTTCTCGGTGGTGATATCGATTTCGCCCTTTTCAACATGCCCTCCGCTGGCAGCCAGTTCGAGGCCGGCACGCTGACACCTCTGGCCATTGGTGCCGAGCAGCGCATCGACGCCTTGCCCAACACACCAACGCTGATCGAAGAAAGTATCGATCTCACCACGGCTACCAGCCGCGGCGTTTTCGTTCCGAAGGACACGCCGCAGGAAGTGATCGACGCAATCGCTGATGCCTATGAGGCCGCGCTGCAGGATGAGGAACTTGTATCCAAGATCGAGAACGAGTTTGGCTCGATCGTCAACGTCAAGCGCGGTGACGATTATCTGGAGTTCCTCAGTAACAATGAAGCGACACTGGCCCGCGCTGCCGAATCCATGGACTTCTCGCGCTGAGTGGTCAGGGCGGGGGATTATATTTTCCCCGCCAATAAACTCTGTTTTCAATGGAAAGAGGAAGCCTTGCGTGTTGATGCCAAGCCGAAACCTGCTCCTCGCGATCTCGCTCCTCGTCGTCAGCGCCATCCTCTGGGTGGCAACTTACAACATTCCCGGACCGACCAGCTGGCAAACTTACGGATCGGCCCGATTTCCGCGTATTCTGATCGGAGCGCTTGCTGGGCTTTCCGCGCTGCTGCTTGTGAGGGAACTGCTGTCGGGTGACCGGGGCAATGCGTTCCGCGATATCGCGGAGTGGACCCGATCCGAAAGACGTATCCTTGGTGGTATGGTTCTGTTCGGCCTCTATATCTTCGTGCTGCCGAAAGTGGGGTTCATCGCCGCCACAATGTTCTACCTAGCCGCTTCACTGGCTTTGCTTTGGCATCCGCTGAATCGGCGCAAGGGAATAATTTCCTTATCGATCTGCATCGGAGCCACGCTCGGGGTTTTCTTTGTCTTCGAGAGCGTCTTGGGGATACGCCTGCCGTGATGAACCTTGGACAGAAAGGACGATATGCCTGATTTTCTGCTGCAAGCCGCAACCGAGGTGCTGTCGCTGAACGTGCTTGGTTTGATCGTGATTGGCACGCTCTTGGGTATCGTCGGAGGCGCAATACCCGGGTTTACCGTAACAATGGCGATCCTCGTCGTCTTCCCGTTTACCTTCACGATTGAGCCTGTTGCGGGTGTCGCGCTGATGACTGCTGTCTTCGTAGGGGGCTATTCCGGCGGGCTGATCAGCGGCATCATGTTGGGAATCCCGGGCACGCCGTCCTCAATCACTACTACTTATGACGGACGTCCTATGGCTTTGAATGGCGAGCCCGGCCGTGCCTTGGGAATCGGGTTTGCAGCTTCCTTCGTCGGGACAATCATTAGTGTTGCTATTCTGGTCGGCTTTGGTCCGCTGCTTGCGAGGTTCAGCATCAATTTTCGGCCGTGGGAAATTACGGCGCTCGTCGTTCTGGCGCTCACTCTGGTGGCTAGCCTGTCATCCGGTAACCTTCTGAAGGGTCTGATTGCCGCTTTAATCGGCCTGCTGTTCACCACGGTCGGCTACGATAGCAACAGTAACGTGCGTTTTGATTTCGGTTTCGAGTTTTTGGAAAGCGGACTTGCCATGTTGCCCATCCTGATAGGTACATTTGCATTCCCGCAGGTCTTCAAAGGCCTCAAATCCGGTGCGTCAAAGGCTGACCTAGATGGCGGCGGTGTTCAGTCCAACGTCGCGATACCTTACAGGCTCATCCTACGCGAAACCATGTCTCAAAAGTTCAACCTTCTGCGTTCAGGCGTGCTTGGCGCTTTGATTGGTGCGCTGCCCGGCGCAGGTGGGACCGTTGCCAACTTCGTCAGCTACGATCAGGCAAAGAAAGCTTCGAAGAATCCCGAGAAATTTGGAACTGGCATTACTCCAGGGATCGTCGCCTCCGAAGCTTCGAATAGCGCCGTTCCCGGTGGCGCGTTCATCCCGACGCTGGCTCTGGGCATTCCGGGTGATCTGCCGATGTCGCTCATGCTGGGGGTGCTGATACTGCACGGCATGAACCCAGGGCCGCTCTTATTTCAGGAAAATCCAGTCCTCGTCGGGTCGATCTACTTGTCGATGCTGGTGGCGGCGTTCGTCATGCTGGCATCAAACCTAATCCTCGTCCGATGGTCGGTGCGGATTGCGATGGTCCCAGATGCAGTTCTGGCACCTGTGGTTCTGGTTTTCTGCGCGGTCGGCTCGTTTGCGCTAAACAACAATCTTTTCGACATCTGGTTGCTTTTGGGCGCGGGCCTCCTGGGCTATGTTTTCGATCACTGCGGCGTACCGCTCACACCTTTAATACTCGGGGTCGTTCTAGGCGAAACACTGGAAACCCAACTATTCCGCGGCCTCGAATTGCAACCGGACTGGATGGAGTTTTTCACTCGCCCGATTTCTGGGACGCTCTTTGCGTTGGCCGCTGGCTGCATCATCTTCTCCCTTTTTCAGGATGGGCGCTCGCGTCGGCGGCTTGAGAAAGCCAAAAATCAGCGCGGCGGGTAATGCGACCTAAAGCGAGTCCGCGCTCGAACTTCCAGATTCATCGCCGGTAACTCACGCTTACCAGATTGACGTCTGCAGGCAATTTCACATGAGGTGTACCTAGACCGCGAGTTTTGCCAGCAGACGTCAATCTGGTAAGCGTGAGTTACCGGCGATGAATCTGGAAGTTCGAGCGCGGACTCGCTTTAGGTCGCATTACCC
>JAWOAO010000256.1:0-3188 GCA_046498485.1 Marinobacter sp.
CTTGTAACTGAATACGAAGACCTTCAAACAATTGATCTATCAACTTATGGTCTTGATTTATCTATTGGTGTGGTTGATGTTGACTGGGAAGAAGAAGCCGGTAAAGCAGATGTTACCGAGTGGTACGCTAACGTAACCTACAAGTTCCCGGCGGCCAAGAATGTCAGCGTATTCGCTGAAATCGCCGATAATGACCTCGACGACACCGACATGGGCTTCCTGGCCGGCATGCGCGTGAAGTTCTAAGCAATACGAGTTAAGCGCCGGCAGCTTTTACAGAAAAGCAGTCTTCGTGAGTCAGTAAAGAGGCCGGGCATTGCCCGGCCTCTTTGCGTTTCAGATTGCAAGATCCAGCACCGGCACCTGCTGGTGCAAAAACCACTTCTCGGTCACCACCTTTCGGGTGAACCAGTGCGAGCGCATCAAGGTGCTGGCAACCGGTCGCTTCAGCCATTCGGGTAATTCGAGCCCGGTTGGTTCCTGTTCCGATACGCGGTTGCCAAAGCGGGCGGCAATCTGTTCGCCATAAAGCTGGAGCGAAACCGCCGAAGCGTCTGGCGCCTTCAGAATCACTTTTGCGGCCATCAGCGCAGACTCAATCGCCGGCCGGATGCCTTCGCCGCTTTGGGTATAGGCCAGTCCTGCCGCATCGCCGATCAGCATCACGCCGTCATCCACCAGTGGCCGGTCGGCGTGGGCATAAAGCAGGTAGGCGTGGCCCTTGAAACGCCCGGGCAGGTCAGCCGGAATGCGTCCGGCCTGTTTCATGTCTGCCACAAAGGCGTCCAGATGGTCAGACAACCGATGATGGTCTTCCCGGCCCAGGCCAATGTTCAGGAAATTGCCTTTACGAAACACCCAGGCGTAACCTTTGAGGTCGCGGCAAAACCAGAGCTCGGGGGTGTCGCCCCGGGCCTGGCAAACCTGAGCCTGCTCCGGCGTCATTTCGAACTCCACTTCCTTGGCGGCGACCACTGTTTCATGCTTGCCGGGGCCCGGCCCCAGGAGCTTGGCGACCGGGCAGAAGTGCCCGCCAGCGCCGATTAACAGCGGCGCCTGCCACTGATCGTTGATGGTCCAGTTGCCGTTTTGCCGGGCGATGGACTTGACCGGGGTGCCCAGCTGTTTCGGGGCCTTCACCCGGTCCAGCAAAAAGGCGTCGAACTCACAGCGCCGGATGCCATAACTGACAATGTCGCGATGATCATTCTCAACGGCACTTTGACCCATCATGCCGATACGAAAACGGCGGATGGGCTGCAGCGTGTGGGCCTGGCCGTAATCGTCAGGGTTAATATCCAGGCTTTTGAACACCGCCGGGGTGACCCAGCCTGCGCAGGTCTTGTCGCGGGGGAAGCTCTGTTTGTCGATGATCAGCACATGTTTGCCGGCAGCTTCCAGTGACCGGGCCAGCGTGGAGCCGGCCGGCCCGGCACCGACGATGATGGCGTCGTAGTAATCCATTACACGCCCTCCGGAGTGGCCGGAAAGGTATAGAGATCCTGACGGCTCCGGGGCAGCTGATTGTTGTCACCATGGGTAAAGACCACCTGGAACAGCTGCAATGAGCCGGCCCGGAAGGCCGCGACCGATCCGGCCAGGTACAGTCGCCAGGCGCGGGTGAAGTGCTCGTCGTACATGGCGGTGACCTCGTCGGCCCTGGCCTCGAAGCGCTCGGTCCAATGGTCCAGCGTCTGGGCATAATGCAGGCGCAGATTTTCCACATCGAGCACGGAGAAGTCGCTGTGCTCACAAATCGCCATGAATTCGCCGATGCTGGGCGGGTAGGCGCCGGGGAAGATCCGTTTTTCGATCCAGGCGTTCATCAGCATGGGCCGGTTGCGCCCGATGCTGTGGAGCAGGGCGATGCCGCCGGGTTTGAGCGTGCGTTTGATCAGTTCAGACAGAGCCGGATAGTTTTCTTTACCCACGTGTTCGAGCATACCGATGGAGACGAAGGCATCGTACTGGCCGCTGATGTTGCGATAGTCGTCTTCAACATAGGTGATGAGCTGGTCCAGGCCCTGCTGCTCAGACTTTGCCTGAGCATAAGCCAGTTGTTCCCGGGAGATGTTGTAAGAATGAACCTTCACCCCGTGGTGGCGGGCCATATAACGGGCCAGACCACCCCAGCCACAACCGGCTTCGACCACGGTCATGCCCGGTTTCAGGCGCAGTTTCCGGCAAACATGCTCCAGCTTGGCCAGCTGCGCCTGCTCCAGTGTGTTGTCGGCGTTTTCGTAATAGGCGCAGGTGTACTGCATTTCAGCCTGATCCAGCCAGAGCTGGTAGAACTCGTTGCCCAGATCGTAGTGGTGATGAATGTTTTCTTTGGCTTCGGCGATGCCGGTCGAGCGGGGGGTGTGGTTGCGCCATAACGCATCCAGCCATTTTGGCCATTTTTGACGGGCAGCGTGCACCGATCGGTACAGACTTTTCATCAGGTCTGGTAAATCGCCTTCGACGTCCAGGCGGCCGGCACTGTAAAGATCGCCAAAGGCCAGATTGGGATTGGCAACCAGAGAATAGAGCGCCTTGTGATCTTTCAGGTGCAGTGTGAACTGCGCCGGCGGCTGCTCTGGCGCTGGCTCGATCACGTCACCGTTCCACAGGCGGAACCGGATTGGCGGTGAGCCGGCCATTTGCATCAGCCTGGTGAGCAACCAACGTTCGTAACTGTGCGGTTCCCGATCCGCCTGGCTCGCATCTAATGGCAGGCTCAGTACGTTGGCTTTGGCGTCTTTGTCCGAATAATTCGTTTTACGGGCTGTACCCTGTGCCATGAATCCTCTCCCTTTGTCTCGAGTTATCCGGCGTCTTCCCGAATGCGGAGCTGAGAGTCGCGTCCTTATAGCAGTATAGAAAATGATCAGGGTTTGTCAGGTTTTACGGGCACAAGAGGAAAAAAAGAGCAGGATCGGGCCCGTGGCCCGATCCTGGAGGGGGGGTCAGTAGGTCGAGCTCATCCCGAACCATTCCGGGAAGACGACGATCAACGCCAGTACCAGAATCTGAATCAGAATATACGGAATGATGCCTTTGTAGATGTCCGTCGTCTTCACGTTCGGTGGTGCCACGCCTTTGAGGTAGAACAGGGCGAACCCGAACGGTGGCGTCAGGAAGCTGGTTTGCAGGTTCATCGCCACCAGAATGGCGAACCACAGCATGTTGATGCCCAGGGCCTCAGC